>DATNBU010000014.1 GCA_035571835.1 Candidatus Limnocylindrales bacterium
CGTTCAACTCGATGAACGCCGGCGGCACGATCGTGATCCAGGACGACACCAAGAAGCTCGATCCGGACGACATCTGGAGCACGATCGCGAGCGAGAAGGTGCAGGCGCTGCTGATCGTCGGCGACGCGTTTGCGCGGCCGCTGCTCGACCAGCTCGAAAAGAAATCCTACGACCTGTCGAGCCTGATGCTGGTCGCGAGCGGCGGCGCAGTGCTCAACGTGGGCATCAAGGAAGAGATTCTCGACAAGCTGCCCGACGTGATGATCTACGACGGCATCGGCTCGTCCGAAAGCGGTGCGCAGGCGTCGAACCTCAGCTCGAAGAGCACCGGCACGTCGACCGGGAGCTTCATGCCGCAGCCCGGCAACTGCGTGCTGTCGGACGATCTCACGGCAGTGCTCGCGCCCGGCCACGAAGGCATCGGATGGTTCGCCAAGGCCGGCCGCGTTCCGCTCGGATACCTCGGCGACCGCGCCAAGACCGAACGAACGTTCCCGACTCTCGACGGCGTTCGCTACTCGGTTCCCGGCGACCGTGCGCGCCATCTCGAGAGCGGGCTCATCGAAGTGCTCGGGCGCGATTCGGTCACGATCAACTCCGGCGGCGAGAAGATCTTCGCCGAAGAGGTCGAGCAGGCCCTCAAGCACCATCCCGCCGTCTACGACGTCGTCGTCTGTGGAAGGCCGAGCGAGCGCTGGGGGCAGGAAGTGGTTGCAGTCGTCGCGCTGCGCGGCGGGGTCGCCGCGAGCGAAAAATCGCTGCTCGACGAGGCCGCCAAGAGGCTCGCGCGCTACAAGCTTCCGAAGGCGTTCGTATTCCGCGACGAGATCCTGCGCAGCCCGAGCGGAAAGGCCGACTATCGCTGGGCCAAAGAGCAGGTCGCGGCGCCTCAGTAAGACTGCAGCCGCGATGCGGGCCACAGGGTGACGGCCGCCCGCTCGCCCGTGCTTTCGCGAGCACGCGGGGAAGGTTACCCTCGCCGCGTGTCCTGGTTCGACGGTCCTCGTCCTCGCCTTTTCGCACATCGCGGCGCGTCCGGCGTTGCGCCCGAGAATACGATCGAAGCGTTCGCCGAGGGGCTCGCCGCCGGTGCCGATCGTCTCGAGCTCGACGTGCACTCGACGCTCGACGGCGAGATCGTCGTCTTCCACGACAGTGATCTCGGCCGCACGACCGACGGCAGCGGCCCGATCGCCGCGTGGCACAGCGACGACCTCCGGCGCCTCGACGCCGGGTACCACTTCGTCGACGAGCACGGCGACCATCCATGGCGCGGTCGCAACGTCCGTATTCCGGCGCTTGCCGAGGTGCTCGAGGAGTTTCGGCACACGCCGCTCAACATCGAGATCAAGTCCGACGACGGAAGCACGATCGAACGGTACTTCGATCTGCTCGACCGCTACGACGCGAGGGATCGCGTGCTCAGCGCAGCGTTCGAAGACGCGATCGTCAAGCGCATTCGCGAGGTCGCGCCCGGCGCGGTGACGAGCCTTTCGGCGGACGAGGTTCTCGAGTTCTACGGATGCTGCATGAACGGATCGTTCGACGGGTACGTGCCGCCGGGAAAGGCGCTCCAGGTTCCGCCCGAGCACGAGGGAATCGAGGTCGTCTCTCCGGCGTTCCTTCGCGCTGCACACGCGCTCGGCATGGAAGTGCACGTCTGGACGATCAACGACGAGGCCGAGATGGAGCGGCTTCTCGATCTCGGCGTCGACGGGCTGATGAGCGATTTCCCGTCGCGCGCGCGGGCGGTCATGGAACGAAACGGCCTGCGCCCGCCGCTGGCTGGCGCCGAAGCCGCGCGAGGGCGTTCGCGATGAGCTCGCCGGCAGCAGTCTACGAGCGCGAGCTTCCGGTATCGCTCGAACGCATCTGGGAGAACGTGCTCGACTGGGAGCATCTTCCGCATCTGCATTCGCAGGCGTTCTCGAGCATCTCGCTGCTCGCGCACAACGACGATGGATGGCGAGCCGAGATCGGTCTGCCTGGTGCGCCGGGAAAAGGCGCGGAGATCGACGTGCGGCTCGATCGTGCCGGTCTGTGCTACTGGTCGCGCACCGTCTCGGGCGCCGGAGCGGGAACGGAAATCCTGACGCGGCTTTTTCCGCGCGGCCCCGAGGCGACCGGCATCGTCGTCGAATTCCACCTTCCGTGGGCTGCCGACGAATCGAAAGCTTCGATCGGCGAGCTCTATCGCACGCTTTACGTCGAGCTGTGGGACCAGGACGAAGCGATGATGCGCGAGCGCCAGCGTGTGCTCGATGCGAGCCAGCATGTGCCGGGCGCGCTCGATCAGGCCGCCGACAAGACGGTTTCCCTCGGCCGCGTACGCGAGCTCGCGCATCGGCTTCCGCTCGACGTCGAGCTTTCCGGACGACGCCTGCGCGTCGTCAGCATCGACGGTCGCCTCGTGGCGTACGATACCCGCTGCCCGCATTTCGGCGGTCCGCTTGCGGCCGGGCCCGGGTGCGAAGCCGTCTGCCCGTGGCACGGTTACCGCTTCGACGTGCGAAGCGGTGCGAGCTCGGACGGCCGCGGGCTTCGCATGGGCCGGGCAGGCGTCATCGAGATCAACGCGTGCGAAGGCGACGTCACGCTGCGGCTGCCATGAGCCTGCGCCGCTTTCCCAATCCGCCGCTGTGGTTCTGGCTGTCGTTCGCGATCGCGATGATCGCCAATCGCGTTGCCGGGCTCGCCGCCGAAGAGTCGATCGCGGTGATGTCGCGCGTCAGCGGTTTTGCCGAGGAGGTGCGCGCGCACAGCCTGCTGTACGTGCGTTACTGGCAGGGCATCGCTTACCCGAGCGTCATCGCTTTCCTGTACTGGTACCTGCGGCCCGTCCTGTCGTGGTTCGAAGCGGGCGCCGTGCAGCCGGCTCCGGCGCTCGTCCAGCGCCGCGTGATCAGCGCGCCGCTGATGTATGCGCTGTCGGGTTTTCTCGCTTGGTTCGCCGGGATCCCCTTGTTCATCGGAATCACGCTCGGAAGGTTCCACCGGTGGGCGCCGGAGCTCGCGTCGCAGCACATCCTGACGCCGCTCATCAACGGTTACCTCGCCGCGACGATCTCGTACTTTCTCGTCGATCGCGTCTACCGTGCGATGGTCTATCCGAAGGTCTTTCCGGAGGGCGGCCTCGCCGGTGTCCGCGGCGCAGTCGCGCTCGGCGTACGCGGCCGCTTCTTCCAGCTGCTGCTCGCGCTGTCGTTCATCCCGATGTTCGTGATGCTCGGCCTTACGCGGGCTGCTCAGGCCCGTCTGGACCTCGGCCTGCATCAGACCGCCCAATACCGTATCGAGCACGGCCTGGAGGCCGTTACGCTGCTGCGCGAGCTCGCCACGGCAAGCGAAGCGACGTTCGTCGTCTACGTGCTGGTCGGCGGCGTGCTCGCGATCCTCGTCACGCGCACCGTGACGCAGTCGATCGAGGAAGCGGCGGCGGCCCTCAAGCGCGTGCAGCGCGGCGATCTCGAGGTTCGCGTCCGCGTGGACTCGGCCGACGAGATCGGCGTGCTCGAAGACGGCGTCAACCAGATGGTCGCGGCGCTGCGCGACCGCGAGCGCATTCTCCAGTCGTTCGGCCGCGTCGTGGAGCCCAGCGTGCGCGACCGCCTGCTGAGCAGCAACGTCGGGCAGGGCGGCGAGCTTCGCGAGGCGACCGTGCTGTTCTGCGACCTGCGCGGCTTTACCGCGTTCACCGAATCGCACGGCGCCGAGGAAGCGGTCGCGACGCTCAACGAATTCTTCACGGTGACGACCGCGTGGGTGCGCGAATGCGGAGGCCTCGTCGACAAATTCATCGGCGACGCCGCGCTCGTCGTGTTCGGGCTGCTCGACGAAGACCGCAGCGTCGAGAACGTGCGGCGAGCGGCGGTGGCGGGCCTTCGCTGCGCGCTCGGGCTCGAGGAGAAACTGAAGGACGTCAACGCGCGCCGGCGCGCGGAAGGCAACGAGGAGCTTGCCGTGACGATCGCCGTGCACAGCGGCGAAGTCGTTGCCGGCGTGATCGGATCGTTCGACCGGCACGAGTACACGGTGGTCGGCGACACCGTCAACGTCGCGGCGCGGCTGCAGCAGGCCGCCAAGGATTACGGCGGCGTGGTCGCATCGGCCGAGACGTTCCTGCTCGCGAGGCAGGGAGGGCTCGAGGCTCCGGTGCGGCGCACCGAATCCATCGCGCTGCGCGGCCGCCGCGAGCCGGTCACGCTTTACGCGATCGGCCCGGGCGAAGCCTCGCTGGCATCCGCGTAGATCAGCCGCCGATGAAAAGCGCGATAAAAACGTTGTCGGTCTGATTGTTCAGAGTGTCCGACGACCATTCGTAGATCGTCACGTCGATCTCGGTCGGCGATGCCGACGAGACGAATCCGTTCGTCACGCTGTAATTCGCGCTCTGCGCCGTGCTCTGGAGAATGACGTTGCCCGGCGTGATGTCGTCGGGATACTTTCCGGTGAACTTCAGATCTACGAAACCCGGGCTGAAGCTGGTAATGGTGACATCGGTCGTCCCCTTACCGCCTTTCGAAGCGATTGTTCCTGCAAACAGGCTGACGTTCGCGAGGCCGACCGCGGCTCCTTTTTTTGCCGCGCTCGCGACCGAGCCTGCGTGAACCGTGGCGGACGGGATGAAAAGAAGAGCGGCACCGAGCACCGCAATCGAGATTTTTCGCATGTGGAATTCTCCCTGGAGTTTCCGGACGCACTCAGGGAGCCCGGTTCAAGGGAAGTAGTCGCCTGCCAGAGCTGAAGCAAGCCGACATGCGTTTGTGAGCCTGGTCGCGGCGACCCGCGCCGCGGGCTCTCAGGGAAGTCCGTCGACGCTCGCCCGGAAAGCAGTCGCGCCATTGGCCGGCGTACGGTCCGGAAAGAATTCACTCTGCCAGCACATCCCGTCGTCGGTCACGAGCTGCACGAGGACGCTCGGTTGCTCGGCGAAGTAGCTGTCCGCGTCGATGGGGCCCGGCAGTGGAAGCGAGACCCCGGCAGCGGTCATCGAGATCTTGGCTTTTCCGGCGATGCCGGCGTGGATGCCGAGCTTGCGGACACCGGACGAGATGCCGTCCGGCTCGCTGTAGCTCCAGCCTCTCGGATCGCCGCTCTTCCAGAAATCGGCGGAAGGCTCGACGATCACCGAGGAAACCAGCACCGGGCTCGAAGCTTCGTTGTCGTAGATGCAAAGCGCGTAGGTGGTCGTCTCGTCCGGTTGGCCGAGATCGGCGTGGCCGATTGCGGCGCCGTGACTCCACTTCCACTTGAGCTTGTCCGAATCGTCGCTCGCGCTGTCGGAGAGGATCATCTTGGAGCGCGTCGCAAGGCCGCAGCCGGACGGCGGAACGGGAATGCCTTCGTTCGAGCATCCGTTCGACGAATCGCATGCGTCGGTCGTGCATGGATTGAAGTCGTCGCAGACGCTGCCGTCGGCGACATGCTCGCAGACCCCGGCGCCGTCGCAGCGATCTGCGGTGCACGCGGCTGCGTCGGCTGTGCACGAGGTTCCAAATGCTGCGGCGACATCGGTCGGGCACTGGTTCGTGACGCCGTCGCAGCTCTCGACGAGGTCGCACTCTCCGGTTGCTGCGCGGCATGGCGTCGTCCGCCTGGCGTCGGCAGGGCATGCATCGGCGGCGCCGCTGCAGACCTCGGCGAGATCGCAGACACCGGCGGAAGCGCGGCAGATCGAGGTCGACTTCGCGTCGGGCGGACAGGTGTTGCTTGCGCCGCTGCAGACCTCCGCCAGATCGCACACGCCGGCGGAACCGCGGCACGTCGACGTCGACTTTGCGTCGGGCGGACACGTGTTGGCCGCGCCGTCGCAGGTCTCGGAGATGTCGCAGACGCCGGCCGATGCGCGGCAGGTCGCTGTGCTCTTTGCATCGGCCGGGCAGGTGTTGGCGGCGCCGCCGCAGGCTTCGGCCAGATCGCAGACGCCGGACGAAGCGCGGCAGATCGCCGTCGATTTCGCATCGGCCGGGCACGAGCTCGCGACGCCGTCGCAGGACTCCGGCAGATCACAGACACCGGCGGATGCGCGGCACGTGGTAGCAAGCTTCGCGTCCGAAGGGCACGCGAGACCGGTTCCGTCGCATGCTTCCGCGGCGTCGCAGACGCCGGCGGAAGGGCGGCACGTTGCCGTGCTTTTCGCGTCGGCGGGACATGTGTCGCCTGTCCCGTTGCAGACTTCGGCCAGGTCGCAGACGCCGCCCGATGCACGGCATGTCGCTGTGCTCTTTGCATCGGCGGGGCAGGTATTGCCGGCGCCGCTGCAGGCTTCGGCCAGATCGCAGACGCCGGACGAAGCGCGGCAGATCGCCGTCGATTTCGCATCGGCCGGACACGAGATCGCGACGCCGTCGCAGGACTCCGGCAGATCACAGGCACCGGTGGATGCGCGGCAGATCGAGGTCGACTTCGCGTCGGGCGGACACGAGTTGCTTGCGCCGCTGCAGACCTCGGCGAGATCGCAGACGCCGGCGGAACCGCGGCACGTCGACGTCGACTTTGCGTCTGTCGGACACGTGTTGGCCGCGCCGTCACAGGTTTCGGCGACGTCGCAGACTCCGGCCGACGCACGGCAGGTTCCCGTGCTCTTCGCGTCGATCGGGCACGCGTCGCCGGCGCCGCTGCAGACTTCGGCCAGGTCGCACACGCCCGCGGAAGCGCGGCAGACGGCCGTCGATTTCGTGTCTGCCGGACAGACGTTCGCGACGCCGTCGCAGGACTCCGGCAGATCGCAGACACCGGCCGATGCGCGGCAGACGCTTGCGAGCTTTGCATCGGACGGGCACGCGAGGCTGGTGCCGTCGCAGGACTCGGCCGTATCGCAGACTCCGGCTGCCGGCCGGCACACGAACGTACCGCGCAGGTCGGCGGGGCAGTCGTTCGACGCGCCGCTGCAGACTTCGACCGCATCGCAGATGCCGGCCGCCGACCGGCAAGCCGTCGTGAGCTTTGCATCGGCCGGACACGTGTTCGCTGCGCCGCTGCAGAAGTCGGCGGCGTCGCAGACGCCCGCCGCGCGGCGGCAGCGCTGCGCGCTCTTCGCGTCGGCCGGACACGTCGAGGCGCTGCCGGTGCAGTGTTCGGCGGCATCGCACGGACCGGCTTCGGTCCGGCACGATCCGAACGGGTCTTCGAACCAGCATTCCGGCGAGCAGCAGTCGTTCGCCGCGGTGTTTCCGTCATCGCACTGCTCGCCGGCATCGACGGTCCCGTTGCCGCACGCTGCGAACGTCGACGCATTCCATCTCGCGATGGCGATGGACGATTTGTCGCCGGCTACGGAAAACGGCCCGCCGGCGAATACGTCCGTCCCGCTGGCCACGAGCGCAAAGACTTCGAGATTCAGCCCGCTTCCGAGGCCGGTCCATGATGAGCCGTTCCAGCGGCGGATGTAGCTGAAGGCCCTGCTGTCGTTCTCAGCGTATTGTGACGCGGCGAAGATTTCGCTGCCGATGGCAGCGAGCGACGTGACCGGGAAGAACGATGAGAGGTTCGGAAACGAGTACGTCCAGCTCGAGCCGTTCCATTTGTATACGCCTATGCCGCCGGCATAGAGGTCTGTCCCGCTGGCCGCCAGCGAGAGTACCACCGTCGCCGGAGCAGCCCCGCCGGCGAGCGCGCTGAATGTCGAGCCGTTCCACTTCGCGACGTACGTCGCCGAAACGCCGTTTGCACTGGTAAAGTAGCCACCAAGGTAAAGGTTCGAGCCGATCACCGCGAGCGCGCGCACACTGTCGTTGGTGCCGCTGCCGAGCGCGTTCCAGCTCGACCCGTTCCACCTCGCAATGTTGTTGGCGGCGACTCCGCCGATGCTCGTAAACGTGCCGGCCGCGTACACGTCGGAGCCGATCACGGCGATCGCGGCAACGCCGCTGCTGGTCGACAGCGTGCTCCACGCGCTTCCGTTCCATTTGACGAAGCTTCCGGCGCCGTTCAGCGGCTGCACCTGGGCATAGACGTCGCTGCCGCTCGCGGCGATGGCCGCGACGTTGTCCGTCACACCGGCGCCGAGCGCACTCCACGAGCTGCCGTTCCACTTTGCGACATGATTTGCGGCGACGCCGCCCGCCGACGAGAAACTTCCGCCTGCGTAGACGTTGCCGCCGCTCTGGGCGAGCGCCGTGACGCTGCTGGAGGCATCCATGCCCTTCGACGTGCAGCCCGGCGCAACGCACGCGAACTCTTCGAAGCTTCGCCAGACGTCGCCCGCGCTGTCCCAGGTCGCGATATGGTGCGCGGAGACGCCGCCGATCGATTCGAACGATCCGCCGACGTAGAACGTCGTTCCGGACACGGCGATCGACGAGATCGACGTGATCACGTCGCTGATCGCGACCCAGCTCGTTCCGTTCCATTCGGCGATCGCGCGCGGCGAGCCGGGCGCAAACTTCCCTACCGCGAACAGCTGCGTGCCGGTCGTTGCGAGCGAAGAGACGGTGACGTTCGGGTCGGTGCCGGCCGTCGACCATGCCGAACCGTTCCACTTTGCGATACCGTTCGCCGACAGCCCTCCGGCCTGGGTGAAGCTTCCGCCGGCGAACAGGTTGCCGCCGGCAACGGCGAGCTCGCTGACGTTTCCGTCGGTGCCCGTGCCGAGCGCGCTCCACGAGGTGCCGTTCCACTTTGCGATGCGGTTTGCGGCAACACCGCCCGCCGAGTTGAAATATCCGCCGACGACGAGGTCGGTGCCGTATACGGCCAGCGCCGTCGCATCGTGGCTGAGTCCGCTGCCGAGCGCGCTCCACGCCGACCCGTTCCACTTTGCGATGCGCATCGCGGGAGCGTAGTCGGCGGTCGTGAATGTGCCGGCGGCGTAAAGGGCGGAGTCCTTGACGGTGAGCGCCACCACGTAACCGTCGAAACCGCCGTCGCCGCTTCCGACCGGCGTCCACGTGCTGCCGTTCCACCTGGCGATGGACTTGGCCGCGACGCCATCGACGCCAGTGAAGCTCCCGCACACGTAAAGCTCGCCGCCAAACACGGCGAGCGACGTGATGTAGCCGTCGGCGAAGGTGGAGGTGGTGAATCGTCCGCCGAGGCGCGACCACGCATGCCCGTCCCACTTCAGCACGCGGCTCGACGCGGTGGTGACGTGGTCGAACTCCCTCGAAGTGGCGTATACGTCCGATCCGAGCACGACGATCTTGTCGATGCCGGCCTCCCAGGATCCCGAGCCGGGGCCGTAGAATCCCGGATACCAGTGATCGTTCGGATCGGCGGTGTGCGATGAGAGGGCAGGAGTCGCCGCAGCGCAGAGCACCGCGAGCATGGCGACCACGCAGCGGATGACACCAGCGGTTCGCCTGGCGGCGCGGCTCGACGACCCGAATTGCGTGGAATGCAGCATGTGCCCCCTTGAAGACGGCGGATTTCGCGTCGACGGCGAAATGCGTCGCAAGCCTTTCTAGCTGCCCTCGAGAGGTCACACCAGCGGCAAATGCGGTCCAGCGTTGCGTATCGTGACGCAGGCCACCATGCGCTGCTCGATCGCCGCGAGTCGTCTGCGCGGTCAACGTCGAACGCCGGGGAAGCGTGCCCGAAGATTACGTCGGCTTCAGAATTCCGCAGCAGTCTTCATGCGTCGTCGCCGACTCACGTACCACAGAAGCAGTGCCGCGAACGTCGCCACCGAGATGCCGGCACCGAGCCGCACGCTCAACGGCCGGTAATGAAACACCACGTCCGACTCGCCCGCAGGTACGCGGACGACGCGGAATGCAGCATTGCCGCGCTGGATCGGAGTCGGGATCCCGTTCACGGTCGCTTCCCAGCCCGGATAGTATTGATCGGACAGTGACAGAAACCCTTCTTTCGATGCGCTCACGTGCACGTCCAGCATCTCGGAGCGATCAGCGCGGACCGTCGCTTCACCTGTGCCCGAGGAGTCGGATCCGAGGAACCCGTCTGCGGGCGCCTCATCCACCAGCGCGATGCGGCGTGCGTTATGTGTCCGGCTGCCGAGGATACGCACCTGTTCCTCGGGATCCGGGATGATCCGTATCATCGGCACATAAAAAGCCCGCGGCATCGCAGTGGTGTTCTCGTACAGCACCGTGGTGCCCTCCTGCCACACGCGCGTCAGCGGCAGGCCGGGAATGCCTTCGACCGACTTGCCGCCCACGAGGTCGACCAGCAGATAGCGCGTCGCCATGAGGTTCATCACTCGTCGATTCGCCGGCGAATGCCAGATGCCCCTGAGGTATTCGGTGAGAGTCAGCAGACGATCGCTTCGAAGCACCATCTGCAGCATCGCGAGGCGACGAGAGGTCTGCGGTTCGTAATCGTCGATCGAGCGCACACCGAATACCTGCGGCGTCTTCGGCGTGAGCGTGTAGTCCGGATGCTTGCCGAAGGCGTATGCGCGGTCCTGCAGCGTCATGCGGGAGCGCAGGTCGGCAAACTGATGCTCGCGCGCGTGAAGTACGGTATCGGAGTCACGAAGGAAG
>DATNBU010000015.1 GCA_035571835.1 Candidatus Limnocylindrales bacterium
GAAGCGCCGCAGTCGTACGACGATCGCGGGCGACGAGGCACTCGAAGTGATCGAGCAGTTCCTTTTCGGAGAGCTTTGCAATGCTGTCGAATGTCGTCATGACGACGCTTGTAACACGGGTTTTTCAGGCGTCGTTCGCCGTAAGGATGCGACCGGTCAGAGACATGCGCCTCTCGCGACAAGGCGCGAAGTCTGAGCGGCGCAACGCGCGAAGTCGCGAAAAAAGAGGTGCGCTCTGTTTAATTTCGCTATACGCGATCTCAAGCGGCGAAAAACCGCGTCAAGCGAAATCGACATCGCGACGACGCTTCCATAACAAAAGTAGCATAGCGCGGCCGTGATTCGCGCCCGGCAGGACGCGATCAGATCAGTGCGCGAGGTCACGCAGGGCACTCTCGACCTTGCCGTTCCGCTGACGTCGCCCGACCGTATGATCCGACGAAATCTTTCGGACCCGTCGCCATCGCCCATCTCGGGCACGTGCTCAATACTGAGCGGTGATGCATCAGACGAAACCTGGGTCACATTCCGCGGGGAATGTTCGTGCAACAGGGACATGACGCGCTGGCCGTGCTGCACATCGCAACAACAAGCCCATCGCCGGTAGCGGCATCGACACGCCCCGGTGTCCATCCGCATGAATCAGGATGGTCCGGCGCCGTGACCTACGGGATACGCGACGAAGAGTAACTCAGGCCGCCCGGTCCGGCTCGCGGAAAACTTCGACGCAGTGGTCGCGAAGGTTCACGATCCAGTAGCACGGAACGCCGGCACTGGAACGAACCGGACGGGGAAACCGAAGGAGCTGGTTCAGTCCCCCGCCTGACGCGAGCGGGCAACATCCGGCAGAGTCAGCTTGTCGCCGCTCTTTACGCCGTGGCGCGCGGCCCATCCGCCCGGCACTTCGAGGACGTAGCGCGCGGCTCCGCGCGAAGGAATCTGTTTTTCCGAATAGGGCGTCGTGTTCGACGCGATCGACACGATCGTCCCGTCGCCGCGGATGTAGATGATGTCGAGCGGGATCGGCGTATTGCTCATCCAGAACGTGCGCTCGGCTTCGTTGTCGAAGACGAAAAGCATTCCCGAACCCTCGGCGAGCTCGGTGCGGTACATGAGGCCGCGAGCCTGTTCTTCGTGATTGAGCGCGAGCTCGACGGTAACCGGCGCGTCGCCTGACGCAGCGTGCACGGTGACGACCGGGCCCTGCGCGGCCTTTGAACAGGCCGCCAGCGTGACGAGCGCAAACGACAGAACCAGGGCGGATCCCGCTCTGCGGATGGAGCGGACACTCGGACGACAGCGCAACCCGCCGGCGGCAGTGCGTGCACCGGCCGCTTCGCTGGATTGCAAGGCAGGGATGTCCCCGGTTAAATCGCGCGCCGCTTCGAGCGGGACCCCGCTTATCGGAGCCTGAAACGACGCGGAAGCTGGAGGATCGATGCTGAGCACAGTCATCTGGACAATCGCTTTCCTTACCGGAGCCGGCCTGTTTGCGTTCCAGGCCTACCGCAGGTTCGCGATTCTCGAGTACATGCGGCCTGCGGATCGCTGGGAAAACATTCCCGAGCGTGTGAATCGCACCCTGAAGTACGCCCTCGGCCAGTTCAAGTTCTTCAAAGGCGGACAGCCGGGCCGCGATCGCCGCGCCGGCATCCTCCACGCGCTGGTGTTCTGGGGCTTCCTCATCCTCGGCTACCAGGTCGTGCACATGTTCGCGCGCGGCTGGATCCCCGAGTTCGTCGCGCCGATGCAGGGCGCCGCGCAGTTCGGCGGCCCGATCATCTTTCTCAAGGATACGTTCGAGGTCCTGGTCGCGGTCTCTGCGCTGATCCTGGTGACGCGCTGGCTCGTCACGCATCCGCCTCGCCTGATGGGCTTCCTTCCGGCCGAGCGCCGGGTGCGCGAGCATCCGCACTGGGAAGCGATCGTCATCCTCCTGTTCATCACCACCATCACGACGAGCGGCCTGCTCTACGACGCCGGCCGCATGGTGTTCCTCGCCGGCAATCACGAGATCGAGGCGGAGAAGCTGTGGGGCTGGGCGTCGCACCTGATCTCGAAGGGCCTCGCTGCCGGCGGTCCGGGCTTCGCCCAGGCGGTCAGCAACACCGCGTGGTGGGTCCACAACCTCGTGATTCTCACGTTCATCAACCTGCTTCCGAGCTCGAAGCACTTCCACGTGATCACGTCGATCCCGAACGTGTTCTTCAGCAAGCTCGAGCCGTTCGGCCGGCTGTCCAAGCAGGATCTCGAAAGCGAGAACGCCATCTACGGCACGTCGCAGATGCGGCACTTCGACTGGAAGCAGGTGCTCGACATGTACTCGTGCACCGAGTGCGGGCGCTGCTCGTCGGTCTGCCCGGCCACCGCCACCGGCAAGCCGCTCGCGCCGCGCCAGTTCCTGCTCAACCTGCGCGACTACCTCTACGCGCATCCCGAGTCGGTGACCGATCCGGATGCCGAAGGCCTCGTCGCCACCGGCGACGTCACCGGCCCCGGCGAAGTGATCCACGACGAGGTGCTGTGGTCGTGCAACGTCTGCCGGGCGTGCGAGGAGGCGTGCCCGGTGATGATCGAGT
>DATNBU010000016.1 GCA_035571835.1 Candidatus Limnocylindrales bacterium
ATGTGGAACTGGTAGTGCTCGAATGCATCGATCGCGCGACGCTCGGCCTCGACGAAGGCGCGCTCGAGCGCGTCGTCGAGCGGTGCGGCGTGTTCTTTTGCGATCGGCTGCACGACGCCGTCGAAGTATTTCTGCTGCATCGCGAGCACGCGGCTGACGAGATTGCCGATGCCGTTCGACAGGTCGGCGTTGAAGCGCGTGATGAATCCGTCTTCGGTGAACGCCGCGTCGCTGCCGAAGGCCATCTCGCGCAGCAGGAAGTAGCGGAAGCCGTCCATGCCGAAGCGCGCTTTCATCTCGAGCGGCCGGATCACGTTGCCGAGCGACTTCGACATCTTCGACTCGCCCATGTTCCAGTAGCCGTGCACGTGCAGCGACTCGTAGACGGGATAGCCCGCAGCCATCAGCATCGTCGGCCAGAACACCGAATGCGGCTTGAGGATATCTTTGGCAACGAAGTGGTGCGCGCCGTTCCACCACGCCGGCCAGTCGCCGCCTTTGGCATGCGCGAGCGCGCTCACGTAGTTGACGAGCGCATCGAACCACACGTACGTCACGTACTCGCGATCGAACGGCAGCTCGATTCCCCACGTCAGGCGCGCTTTGGGCCGCGAGATGCAGAGGTCCTCGAGCGGCTCGCGAAGAAGGCCCATCACTTCGTTGCGATACCCGGCAGGTGAGATCGTCTCCGGATGCGCGGCCAGATGGTCGAGGAGCTGCTGCTGGTATTTGCCCATGCGGAAGAAGTAGTTCTTCTCGCTGATGAACGTCGGCTCGGTCTGGTGATCGGGGCATTTGCCGCCGACGAGCTCGCGGTCCGCGTAGAACCGCTCGCAGCCGTAGCAGTACTTGCCACCGTATTCGCCGAAGTAGATGTCGCCGGCGTCGTGGATCTTCTGCAGCATCTGCTGCACGAAGCGCACGTGGTAATCGTCGGTCGTGCGCACGAAGTGATCGTACGAGATCCCGCACGCATCCCACGTCGAACGGAAAAGACCGGACACGCGGTCGGCGTATTCGCGCGGCTCGCTGCCCTTCGCCGCCGCAGCCTGCGCGATCTTGTCGCCGTGCTCGTCGGTTCCGGTCAGGAAGAACACCTCGCGGCCCATCGACCGATGGAAGCGCGCGGCGGTGTCGACGACGACGGTAGTGTACGTATGTCCGAGATGCGGCTCGGCGTTGACGTAATACAGCGGCGTCGTCAGGTGGATGCGGGAGCTCATGCCGAAGTTCTCACGATGCAACCCGGTCCATTCGCACATTCATCAGAAGGTCGCGAATGACGAGCTTCGCATTGGCGTTGCGCTCGATTGCGTCGATGGTCCGCTGGATGCGCTCGGCCTCCGCAATGAGCTCGCGCGGATCGCAGTTGCCCGCGGCGGGTGCATGCTCGTCGAGGATGCGCGAAAGCTTTTCGGACGGCTCGGGCCCGCGCCGGCCGAGCGAAGCCTCGACCTTGGCAAGCTGCCATTCGAGGATGTCGGCGAGCGCGAAGCCGCGATCCTTCTTCTGCGCGACCAGCTGCACGAACGGCTCGATCGCGAGCGCGCTCCGACGCGCGTCCTCATAGCCGGCAAGAATGGTTTCGCGTTCGGCCAGGCCGTCGGCGTCGAGAAGGAGCGCACGAGAGACGCTGCCGCGGGCAGCGGCGGCGGCCGCTTCGGCTTCGGCCGGCTCCTTGCCGAGACCGGTCAGCACGAGGCGTACTTCTTCGGTCGAAAGGCTTCCGAATGCGAGATGACGGCAGCGCGAGCGAACCGTCGTCAGCATCGAGCCGATGTTGTCGGTCACCAGGATCAGCACCGCCGAGCCGGGCGGCTCCTCGAGGATCTTCAGCAGCGCGTTCTGGGCCTCGACGGTCATCGCCGCCGCCTCGCGAACGATTGCGATGCGGGGCCCGGGCCGTGCGGGACGCAGCGATATGCGCTGCAGCAGCTCGCGGCTCTGCGCGATCTTGACCGAGCTCGCACGCTCGATCTCCTGGTCGGCCGTGACGGTTGCGTTCTTGTCCTTCGGTGCGGGCCCGGTTTCGAACACGTCGGGATGAACCGCGGAAGCGACCAGGCGGCAGCTCTCGCACGGCGGATCGCATCGGCCGGCCTGCGGGCATTTCAGCAAGGACGCCCACCAGCGCGCGACGCGGAATTTTCCGACGCCGGGCGGACCGGCGAACAGCCACGCGTGGTGCAGCGCGACCGTGCTGTCGGCCGCCGCTCGCTCGGCCAGCGAGCGCAGCATCGCGCGGATCTGGTCGTGGCCGACGGGCTCCTTCATCACGGCGCCTGAACGGGAATCGACGTGCGCGGCGCGGCAGCTTTGGCCGCGAGCCGGCGGTCGAATATTTCGATGCAGTCGGCAGCGACCGCTTCCGGATCGCGATCGCTCGAGATGCGCACGATGCGCTCGGGGAAGCGCGCGGCGAGCACCGCAAATCCGTTCTGGATGCGCGTGTGGAACTCGAGCGGCTCGGCTTCGAAGCGGTCGCCCGGCCCGCCCGCGCGCCGCTCGACGCGGCCCAGACCGGTTTCGACCGGACAATCGATCCACAGCGTCAGGTCCGGCACCACGCCGTGCGATGCGCGCCAGTTGAGCTCTTCGAGCCAGCCGAGATCGTGGCCGCGGCCGTAGCCCTGGTAGGCAAGGGTCGAGTCGCAGTAACGGTCGCAGAGCACGATTTTTCCCGCGTCGAGCGCCGGGCGGATCACGCTCGAGACGTGCTGCGCGCGGTCGGCGAGGAACAGCATCAGCTCGGCCGTCGGGTCGAGCCGGCTCTCGGGATTGGCGAGCAGCGCGCGGATCTGTGCGGTGATCTCGGTGCCGCCGGGCTCGCGCGTCAGCACGACGTCGTGGCCGCCGGCGCGAAGGTGCTCGAGGATTCGCCGCGACTGCGTCGACTTGCCCGAGCCTTCGATGCCTTCGAATGTCGCGAAGAATCCCATCGGGGCGCGGAGTGTTGCTGCGCCGCGAGGTCAGCGCAACCGCCGTTAAATCGGCGGCGTGCTGCATGCGGCGACGTCGGACATCGTGCGATCGAGCGTTCGCGTCGCGCTCTGGCACGACGCCGACGCGCGCAGCACGCACCACGTCGGCCCGGGCCGCACCCAGAACACCGCGAGGCGGCTCACTTCCGGTCCGACGAGCGCCGCGGTGGCCACCGGATCGATTCTCGCCGAGCCGAGCGCAAGCCCGCCGAGCGCCGCGTAGCGGGCGCACAGCACGTTTCGATGTGCGCGAAGCTCGGAGGCGAGCGCAGTGGCACGCAGGATCATCGACGCAGACATCGCAACGCTGACCGCTGCGAGCAGCGTCACCGCGAGCAGCACGCTGCCGCGTTCGGAGGAGCCGTGTGCACCTCTTCGGGAACTTCGTGCGGCGCGCTTCGCGCTCATCGCATCGTGCGCGCCGGCACGGAGAAGAGCATGTGCTTCACGTCGTCGTCCAGCGGGGATTGCGGCGATGTCATTGCGAGGTCGATCAGGCTCGCCGTGGCTGCCGCGGCCGCATGGCCCGATTGATCGAATGCGCTGAGCGTTGCGGTGCTGTCTGCGGCGTCGAGCACGCTCATCGTCTGCCGTCCGAGCCGCACGCGCACGCTGGTGCGGCCGCTGGTGCGGCGGACTTCGAGCGCCGTCGTCTCCGAGCTGGTCGGGTCGACGAGGCTGTCGCCGTTCGAGTCCGAGCCGAACACCACCGTATCGGCCGACACCGACGACACCGCGGCAGGATGCGCCGGGCCGTAGCCGGATTGAAGGCTCGCCCGATCGGCGAGCTGTTCGAGCTGCCGCTCGGCGAACAGCTCGTTCGCGACCGTGGCGCCGAGCGACTGGATGCGCGCCGCGCCCGCGAGCGCTGTCGTGACCAGCACCATGACCGTGCCGGAAATTCCGACGGAGGCCGCGGCTTCGAGAAGCGTTGCCATGGCGTCATCCTCCGCACGACGGCACCGGCGCGAGCGTGCTCAGCTCCTCGCTCGCTTCGCCGTCGATGCGCTCGACGCGCGCGGTGACGTGATCGGCCGTCTGCGCGACTGCGGCGCGCGTGACCGAGCAGCGATACGCGGGCGGACACTCGAACGATGCGCTGCACGGCGCACCGAGCTCGTGCTCGAGGAGATTGCGCGCAAGACCCGCGGCGTCGGCTTCGAGGCGCGCATGGCGCACGAGGCTCGCCGACGCCTGGCTGATGCGCGCGCTGGTGACCAGCACGATGGCCGCCACGGCGAGGGCCGCGGCGCACTCGAGAAGAGTCAATCCTTTCTGCCGATTCATCGTATGACACCTCGCTGGTTGACGATCACGGACGCTGTCGAGCTGTCGCAGGCGATCGAGACCGTTGCATTGTCGGCGAGGCCCGTGCTGCGAAACGTCACGTTGCCGTCCGATGGAGCGGCGGTCACTCGTACGCGCTCTCCGAGCGCGCGCTGTTTTCCCGACGGCTGCACCCGAACCGAGCTCGCCCCGACGGTTGTCGCGACGGCGACGTTCGATTCGCTCTCGTAGGCGAGCCGCCTGGCTTCGAGCATCGCGTCGATGAGCATCGAGCGCGCGGCTTCGACCTCGAACGCGCACGCAAGCGGCCGGAGCCCGCCGAGGACGGACGTCGCACCGGCCGCCACCAGCGCGAGCGCGGCACAGGTTTCGAGCAGCGTTGCGCCGCGTGCAGCGGATACGAGCGGCCGATTGCGCCGCTGCAGCGCCGGCCGCTGGCGTGACGATTCCGGAGGATGTGCTGCCGGATCCGGACGACGAGCGGACTGCTGCGCTCCGCGGCCTGCCGTGATCGATCTCATGGCATTCGTATCGCCCGATTGCTGCAGGCTCTGCAATTCCATCGATGTCATGCAGTTGGTAGGTTCGGCGCCGATGCGCGATCCACGACTTCTCGATCTTCTGAGCGACCGCTCGATCAGCCTGACGACCGGCGTCTTCGATGCGCTGTCGGCAAAGCTTGCCGAGAAAGCCGGCTTCGCTGCGGCGATGCTGAGCGGCTACTCGGTGGCGGGCGCGGCTCTTGCCGAGCCCGACTTCGGCATCCTTACGCAAACCGAGATGATCGAGACCGCGCGCCGCGTGGTTGCGGCGGTCGACATGCCGATCCTCGTCGACGGCGACACCGGCGGAGGCGGCGTTGCCAACGTGCAGCGGCTCGTGCGTGAGCTCGTCACGATCGGCGCGCGCGGAGTCTTTCTCGAAGACCAGCAGTGGCCGAAGCGCTGCGGCCACATGCGCGGCAAGAGCCTCGTCGCGCTCGAGGAGCATCTCGAGAAGATCTCCGCGGCGCGCGACGCCAAAGGCGACAGCGATTTCCTGATCGTAGGCCGGACCGACGCGCGCGCGGTCGCCGGCCTCGACGAAGCGATCCGTCGCGGCCTCGCGATGAAGGAAGCCGGCGCCGACCTCGTGTTCGTCGAAGCGCCCGAAAGCGTCGATGAGATGCGCCGCATTACCGCCGAGATTCCGCCTCCTCTACTCGTCAACATGGTCGAAGGCGGTCGCACGCCGCTTCTGCCGCTCCGCGAGCTTGAAGCGATCGGGTACGAAGTGGCCGTCTACCCGGTCACGGGCATCCTGTCGGCTGCGCGTGCGCTCGAGAACGCATACACGCATCTGGCGACGCACGGTGATACGGCCCTGCTCGGTGAGCGGATGATGGGCTTCGACGAGTTCGGCCGCCTCGTGGGCCTCGAAGAAAAATACGCGCTCGCAGAAAAGTATCGTCGCTGAACATAGCGGGACTGACTTGGATTTTCGCGGCTTGACCGGCCGCGAGCGCCGGCGACTACGGTGAAGAGAGAAAGCTGGTGACCACGAACATCGAGACGTGTGAAGTGGCGATCGTCGGTGGAGGCCCGGCCGGACTTTCGGCGGCCCTGGTGCTTGGCCGCTGCCGCCGGCGCGTCGTGCTTTTCGACTCCGGCGAGTACCGCAATGCCGCGTCGCACGCGATGCATGGTTTCCTGAGCCGCGACGGGCTCGCTCCGTCCGAGCTGCGGCGGATCGCCCGCGAGGAAATCGCCCGCTACGAAACCGTCGAGTTTCGCAGCGAGCGCGTCGAAAACGCGGTGGCAACAGGCAAAGGTTTCGAGCTGACCACGCAAAGCGGCAGGGCCCTGCGCTGCCGCAAGCTCCTGATCGCGACCGGTCTCGTCGACGACCTGCCGGATGTTGCCGGAACCGAAGAGCTGTACGGCAAATCCATCCACCACTGCCCGTACTGCGAAGGCTGGGAAGTGCGCGATCAGCCGCTCGCGGCCTACGGCTGCGGCGACGGCGCGGGCGGCGGAATTGCTGTCGAGCTGCTGCTGTGGAGCAGGGACGTCGTGCTGTGCACCAACGGTCCCTGCGGGCTCACCGACGAATACCGCGCAAAGCTCGAGCGGTTCCGCATCGGACTGCGCGAGGAGCGCGTGCGCCGCTTCGAAGGCGACGAATCGCGTATCCGGATCATCTTCGAAAGCGGCGAGGTGCTCGAGCGGCGCGCGCTGTTCTTCAACACCGGCTCACGCCAGCGCTCCGACCTTGCGCGCAGGCTCGGATGCGAGTTCGACGAACGCGGCGGCGTCCGCTGCGTCAAGTTCCAGAGCACGTGCGTTCCCGGCGTCTACGTTGCCGGCGACGCATCGCGCGACGCGCTGCAGGTGATCGTCGCGGCAGGCGAGGGCTCCGAAGCGGCCGTCGGCATCAACAAGGCGCTGGTCGAAGAAGACCTGCTCTGACTCCAGCTCGGATTCGCGGGCCCCGAATGCAGGGCAGGCCCGCTCTTCGTTTCCGAAGAGCGGGCCTGTCCCGGTTCCAACCAGTTTCCTTCCGCAAGACGGTCGCCCCCCAGCGCCCGCCCTGCGAAAGAAAATCAGTACGTCATGATGATGCTGCTGGTCCAGACGGGCTGCACGTCGGGCCCTCCGGTCAGCGAAGTCGAATTGACGTCTTCGAGCGCATCGTTGAGGAAGAGCACGTTCAAGCCGTTCGTTACGCTCCACGTCCCGTATCTTTTCGGAATGAAAGCGAGCGGGATGTTCGCGGTGAGCCCCAACGCTGCGTAGCCGAACGTCTCGTTGTGCTCGTCGGTCTTGTAGTAATCGTCCATCGAGAGCGCGACAGAGACCGGCAGCGTAAGCGTGAGCGGGTAGCTGCTGTCCGAGAAGAGCGCGTAGCTCGGTGCAATCGCCAGGATCGCGAGACTGCCGGTTCCGTGACCACAGGCATTCCCGGAGCCGTCACACGTGTTCCCGTGGAAATCGGAGAACGAAGTTCCCTTGACCTCCCATGCGAGCGTGAGACTCGGATGCAGCGCGAACTTGTCGAGATACGGACTGTCGTCGAAGCCGAGGGAGACATCGACCTCTTCCGTGGTCGAGAACCCGCCGTTCGGGCTGGTGTAGAAGTAGTACGTGAGGCCGGTCGACACGCCTCCCGCCCATGACATCGATACGCTCGGGTAAACGTCCGCCTCGTACCACGCCTTCGGTCCGTTGCCGCTGGCGAGCGTGTGTGTGCTGTGCACGCTTTCCCACGTCCCGAGACCGATGCTGGCACTTCTGAGCGGTCCATCCTCGGAGCTGTAGAGCTTCCATGCGAGACCGAGCGACGGTTCCCAGATCCCGCCATCGTTCTCCTGCAGGATGCCGCGGAAATAGTACGCGGTTGTAAAGTCGTTCTGGAAGGTCACCGAGAAGTTCCCGGTGTTGGGCGCCGGCTCGTCCTCTGCAGCCGCGATCCCGCTGCCTGCCGCAAGCATGAGCGCGCCAACACCAAATCCAACCAGCATACGATCTCTCAAATAACGATAATCCATGATCCCTCCAGGTTCTGTGTTTGGTCCGCTACGTACGCCCCGCGGCCACATACGCGGACTTTTCGTTTGCGGCAGACGGGTAGCAATCAGCAGGCCAAGGGGCTCTGGCAGTTTTGCACGTGTTTTGACGCGGCCAGACGTTCGTTGGCGCCGCTAGTGCCCAACGATCCGGCAGACGCGTGCACATCCTTCGGGCAAATCCGTCTTCGCGGGGCGTTTCCGACGGTTCCGCGGCGCAACCTGTACCTGCACGGGTTTTCCGGCTACGAGGGCGCCGAGGAAAAACCGATGGATCTGAGCTACGGCCCCAAATACGAAGCCTTTCGAGAGGAAGTGCGCGCTTTCCTCGAGGGCGAGAAGCACAATGCGCCGAGCGCATCGATCGGCCTGTCGGAGGGATCCGGGCAGGTCCGCGACTGGCAGAAGAAGCTGGTCGAGCACGGCTACGCGAGCCGCACCGTGCCGCGCGACTACGGCGGCTTTGGCGCGGCCCCCGATCTTCTCGAAAACATCATCATCGACGAGGAGTTCCGGCGGGCCGGCGCGTCGCGCGGGATGGCCAACCAGGGCATCAGCATGTTCGTACCGACGCTGCTCCAGTACGGCAGCGAAGAGCAGAAGCGGCGCTACATCGGCCCGACGATCCGCGGCGAGATGATCTGGTGCCAGGGCTACAGCGAGCCTGGAAGCGGCTCCGACCTGGCCAGTTTGAAGACCTCGGCCGTGCTCGACGGCGACGAGTTCGTGATCAACGGCCAGAAGATCTGGACGAGCACCGCGCGAGAAGCCCAGATGATGTTCGCGCTCGTGCGCACCGAGCCCGACGCGCCCAAGCACGAAGGCATCAGCTACCTGCTCGTCGACATGAAGTCGCCGGGCATCACGATCCGTCCGCTCGTCATGATGACGGGCCAGGCCGGCTTCAACGAAGTCTTCTTCGACAACGTGCGGGTGCCGCGCGAGATCCTGATCGGCCGTCGCGGGCAGGGCTGGGAAGTCGGAAAGGCCACGCTCATCCACGAGCGCAACATGCTCGGCGCCGCCGATCTGACCGAATCGACCTATCTCGGATGCGTCGACGTGCTGCGCGAGTTCGGCGTGCTCGACCACGGCGTCTACCGCGACCGACTCATGAAGCTCGCCGCGCGCACGCAGGCGATGAAGTACCACTCGATGCGGATGCTGACCGACCGGCTGAAGAAGCGCCCGCCGAATGCCGCCGCACTGATCATGAAGCTCAACGGCTGCCAGCTGAACCACGACATCGCCAAGCTCGCGATCGACGCGATGGAAGAAGTCGGGACGCTCAAGCGCGGCTCGCGGCATGCCCGCGCCGACGGCGCATGGCAGATCGGCTACATGTTCCAGCTCGGCCTGATCATCGGCGGCGGCACCGCGCAGATCCAGAAAAACATCATCAGCGAAATCGGCCTCGGCATGCCGCGCGAGCCGAAAGCAGGGACTGGTACGCTTTCGCGTCGGTAATATTTCGAACGACCGCAAACAATAGTGCGAAAGTGTACCTGTCCCCGTATTCGCCCGACCTCAACAGGTAAATAAGAAAATGGATTTCGGCCTCTCCGACGACCAGTCAATGTTCCAGCAATCCCTGCGCGGCTTTCTTGCGGAGCGCGTTCCGACGGAGCGTGTGCGCGCCGTGATGGAGAGCGCGAGCGGACACGACGCCGCACTCATCCGCCAGCTCGCCGACCAAGGCGTGACCGGCATTCTCATTCCGGAGGAGTACGGCGGCACCGGGCTCGGGCTTCTCGATGCGGCGCTCGCGGCCGAAGAGCTCGGTCGCGCTGCGGCGCCTTTTTCGTTTCACACCGCCGCGGTTCTCGCGCCGCTGCTGCTGGCGGCATCCGCAAGCGACAAGGCGAAGTCCGAGTGGCTGCCGCGCATCGCCGAAGGCAAGTCGCTCGTTTCGGTGATCCTCGGTGCGCCGCGCGTCAATGGAGGCCGTCTGCGCGGAAGCTCGATGTTCGTGGCGGACGCGAACGTCGCGGACGCTTTCGTCGTCGTGTGCGGAGACGAATCGTCGCCGGAGTTTCATCTGATTGCGCGCGGCGCGACGGGGCTTCGCGTGGAACCGCTGGCAACGGTCGACGACACCCGGCGTGTCGGCGAAGTGTTCTTCGAAGATGTTGCGGTCGATGCGAGCACGCGTCTCGAGATCACGGACGGAGCGGCCATGCTTGCCCGTGCGATCGATGCAGCGCGCGTCGCGCTTGCCGCCGACGCACTCGGCGCCGCCGAGCGGTCGCTCGAAGAGGCCGTCAAGTATGCACTGACGCGCGAGCAGTTCGGCCGCGTGATCGGATCGTTCCAGGCCGTCAAGCACATGTGCGCCGAAGTCTTTGCCGAGGTCGAGCCTGTGCGCTCGCTGCTGTGGTATGCCGCGTTCGCATGGGACGAACAGAAGGAAGACGCACGAGCGTTTGCCGCGCTCCTCAAGAGCCACGCGACCGAAGTCGCAACCGAAGCCACGACGACGTGCGTGCAGGTCTACGGCGGCATGGGCTTTACGTACGAGTGCGACATGCAGCTGTGGTTCAAGCGCGCGGGATATGACCGACAGATGTTCGGATCGCCGACGCGGCTGAGAGAGATCGCGGCGGATCTGATGACTGCCGCGTAGAGACCTCGTACCACGATTCATTCCACCGGTGTCATCAAAGGATGGGGATCGGTAGGGCACGTAAGCGTGACGCTCACTACGCGCGAGGGCCGAAGGTCGCTGGAGAGCAGTAGATCGCCAACGGCATCTTAGCGTTGGCATCCGAGTGGTGATTGCCGACGGCTTCATTGCCGCGAGTCCCCTTCCGTCGCCTCCGCCGTTGTTGCAGATTCCATCCATGCGACCGTGGACCTCGACATTTCTTCTCGCTGCCCTCGTCTCCTGCGGCTGCCAGCCGACACGGATCCCACCGTCTCCGCGGGGCCTGGTCGGCGCGGCGATGGACGCTGCCCGCCGCGGCGACGACGAAGCGTCCGTGAAATATCTCCAGCAGGCGATCGAAACTGAGCCGCGCAGCGAGGGCGCCGCGTTCGCACGCGATACTCTCGCCGAGATGTACGGTGCGCGGCTCTACCCGGATATGGTGACCAGCTGTCCCCGCAGCGCCCAACAGGCGTTCGCGAATGCCGAAGAACAGTTCGGTAAAGGCAATTTCGATGCTGCGATTCCGCTCTATCAAAGTGCTGTGGCTGATTGCCCGGCATCGGCGCCGATGCGGGTGTCGCTCGCCGATGCGTACTTTGCGAGAGGCGATCACGACAAGGCGCGCGGAATGTTTCGTGAAGCGATCGCAATCGACCCGTGGAATCGCGCGGCCTGGCGCTATCTTTCCGACGCGGAGAACCGGCTCGGCAACCGTACGGCAGCCTGGGAGGCCGCGCTGTTCGCCGTACTCAGCGACCCGGATTACCAGATGGGTTGGGTCACTCTCGACTACTGCAGCGCCAAACCGATCGAGCGTATCTATGTCGTCAAACCGCGCCTTGCGAGAACGAACGACGGCAAGATCACGATCAACATTCCTTCGGTCGATCCGACCTATCCCGACGCCGAGGCCGGGCGCCTCGCGTGGATCTCGTACGGCGTGCTGCTGAATCTTCCGGTCGTGGCGGTGGAGTCGAGACTGGACCGCGAACGCCGTCTCGTCCTGCGTGCGCTCGATGCCTACCAGGAGATTGGCCTCGACAAGGGCAAGAAAGCGAGCCCGCTATGGGACGAGCTGAAGTCCGCGAACGCTGCCGGCTTCCTCGACGAAGCGATTTTCGTCCGGCTGATCGACAAGGAACTGGCGCCCGACTACGCCGAATTCCGGAACACTCATCGCGCCCGGCTGATCGAATATATGAAGAGATTCGTCACTCAGCCGCCGGCGTCCTTCGTCCGGCCGACGATCTGAAGTCGTGACTGTCGCCGTCGGTATCGAAGATACCCACGTCGGCGAAACTGGCATCGGCGTGTCCGATGGTCGTCGCGATGTCGCCTCCAGTAAACGCCATGCCCCAGCGGATTGCGGTTTTACGGCTCGTGCGAATGCGCGCCCGCGGAGTCGGGCGGAGTCGCCGCCGGCGCCGCCGGAATGTGGAGCTCGTCCGCGCCGCGGGTTTCGGGAAGCTCTCGATACCGCTCGAGACGCTCGCGCAGCGTCGACGCCAATTCAGACTGTCCGCTTGCAATTGCCACTTGCAGCGCGTGCTCGGCCGTCGCGATACCGTCGTTGCGGCGACCGGCAGCGACATACGCGGCCGCGAGTGTACCGAGCGCCTGCGCATCCTTTTGATTGGTGAGCTTGCACGCACGTTCGCCGAGCTCGACCGCGCGCCGGTAGTGCTCCCGTGCTTCTGTCGTCTTTCCAAGAGCGGCGAGCGCGACGGCGAGGTTGTTCTCTGCGTCGGCCCACGTTGGCGCGAGCTCGATGGCCATCGTGTAGTGATCCACGGCCTCCGCGAGTTTGCCCTGGCTCGCAAGCACATTGGCAAGCTCGAACTGAATCGCCGCAACGCCGGGACGAATCCGAAGCGCGTGCCGGTACTGTTCGATCGCCGCGTCGGATCTGCCGAGACGCACGAGCACGGAGCCCATCTGCTGGTAGGCCTGGATCATCTCGGGCTGAAGGCGCACGGTTTCCGCATAGAAGCCGAGCGCCTCGTCGAACTTGTTCTGCGCTGCCAGCGCGTTTCCCATTTCGAGATCGGCGGCGGCGAACTCGGGATCGATGCGAAGTGCTTCCGCGAAGAACGTCGCGGCGACGTCCGGTTTTCCGAGACGGAGCTGTGCCTGTCCCATGTGATACCGGGCGCTGGCGAGGTCGGGCTGGATGTCGATCGCTTCTTTGAAGCGACGGGCAGCGTCCTCGATCTTTCCTGCGTCAAGGAGCGCCGTACCGAAATCATCGTGGAACGATGCCGTCTCGGGGCTCTTCTCGACGAGCTCGCGCGCGATGGCGAGACGCTCGCCGAGTTTCAGAGTGCCGAAGGCAAGGCCGCGCGTCAGACCTGTCGCGAGATGCTTGACCGCGAGCATGTCTTTGATGTCCTTTTTCCCGGTGACTCCGTCCTCCGTGCTCGTGCGTTGTTCGTCGGGCGAGTAACCGAGGACACGCAGGCGATCCTTGTCGGCTGCGCTAAGCGTTACCGACCGGGATGTGGCAGCGCGCTTCATCTCGCGTTCGATTCCGGTCAGCAGATCGTCGAGCCTCCTGACTTGCTCGGGACGAGTGCTGGCAAGATTGGAAAGCTCGCGCATGTCCTGTGGGCGTTCGTACAGCTCGGGCCGGGTCGTGCGTACGTACTTCCAGTCAGGGGTCGTCACGCTTCGCAGCGGGTTCCAGCCGAAGATGCGGTAAGGGAGGTCGGTTTCGGCATAACTCGGCCGCGAGTCGATCGAGTCTCCATGGAACGCCGGAACGAGACTTCGCCCGCGCAGTCCTCGCTGCGCCGGCACGCCGGACAGATCGAGCGCGGTCGGCAGTATGTCGATCATCGAGACCAGCGCGGCGATACGCTGGTTCGCACGTACGTCGGGGCCGGCGACGACCAGCGGCACACGCAGAACTTCCTCGTTCAGCAGGTAACCATGCTCGAGCTCGCCGTGGTCCTGAAGTCCTTCGCCGTGATCCGCAATCACGATGACGTTCGTCCGATCGGAAAGATGCTCCGCTTCGAGGTAAGCAAGGAGCCGACCGAGCTGCCTGTCCTCGAACGCAACTCCCGCGTCGTACGTCTCGGCTTTCGCGAATATGGTGCCGTCGAGCTCGTCATGCGCGCGGTACGGAAAGTGCGCATCGTAGAGATGGACCCACGCAAAAAATGGCTTCGGCTGGCCTGCGACCGTGGCGAGCCATGCGAGCGCAGCATCGACGACCATGTTGCCGGGACGGTAAATGGAAAGCGGCTCTGCGCTCTGCGGTGCATGACGGAGGTCGTCGTCGTAAACATCGAAACCGCGGCCCAGACCGTGGCGGTGATGAAGGACGAACGCCGCGATGAATGCTGCGGTGTTGTATCCCCGCGCGGACAGCGAGGTTGCCAGGGTCGGAACGTCCGGCGCCAGCGCATCCTTGCCGTTGACGTGAAGGCCGTGCTCGGGCGGATCGAGTCCGGTCATCAGCGTCGCATGTGCGGGGAGTGTTTGCGGGCAGCTCGTATAGGCGTGCTCGAATAAAGTTCCGCGAGCGGCGAGAGCGTCGATCGCGGGCGTAAGAGCGCCGGTGTCTCCGTAGACACCCAGATGGTCGGCGCGAGTCGTATCGAGCGTGACGAGAAGAAGGTTGTGGCCGACTTGTTCATGCACGGCCGCAGGACGGTCGCGACACGACGTGGACAGCAGCGCCACCACCACGGTGGAGACCAATGCCGCTCGAATTGGACGACATCGCATCGCAGCAGCGTTGTATCCGCCGGCGATGAACGCCTCGAACGATCGGGTTCAGAGCGTGGCGAAGTCGGGGAGAGCGTCCGGGGCCGAGAAGGTACCCGCTTGAGAACTCCGTCATCGAATAGCTCGGCGCGCCGGCGACCGCTCGTGAGCAAGGCAGCCTGGACGGTGCAACGCTACGGACAATGTCAATGTAGTCGGCCGCTCATTCGGAGCAGAGAAGGATAGCCGGCAGCCCGACCGCCGCCTTCAGTACCGCCAGCGCATCCGCCGCCGCGACGACGCCATCGTTCGTCACATCGCAGACCCGGAGGTCGCAGGTTGCCGACGCGACCGCGGCGCTCAGAACGAACAGCGCATCCGAAGTCTTCGGCAGCATCGAATATGGATTGATCGGCTGCCCGCACGGCGTGACCGTGCACTGCTGCGAGCAGTAGCGCCCGGGCTCGGTCCCCGGATCGCCTTCGTCGCAGAATTCTCCCTCGTCGCGCACGCCGTTGCCGCAGGCGATGGGCTCGCAGATGTTGAAGTCCGCGCGCGCCGAACCGGCGCAGGCGACGCTGCCGTTCTCGCGCAGCGCACACGCCGCCTTGCCGACGTCGATGTCGACAAACGGGCCGTCTTCGGGCGCGAGCGCGAGCTGCCATCCCCAGCACACCGCTTCGCCGTCCGGACGGACGCCGCAACTTTCCTCGGAGCCGGCCGCGACCTTCTGGTAACTGCCGGCATACGGAACCGATTGGAACGACGAGTTGTTTCCCCAGCAGATAGCCGAGCCATCCTGATGAACGCCGCAGGTCTGGTCGAAGCCCGCGTCGATGTCGGTGTAGGTGCCGTCGAACGGCGAAGCCTGGCCCTCCTCGTCTCGGCCCCAACACTCGGCCGTGCCGTCCTCGCGCAGCGCGCAGCCGTGATAGCCGCCGACTGTCACCAGCGTGAAGGTGCCGTCCGGCGGCGTCTTGAGGGCCTGGTCGTTGCCGCCCCAGCACTGGATGCTTCTGTCGGTCGCGAGCGCGCAGGTCGTCGAACCGAAGGCGGAGATTTGTGTGTAGCTTCCCGAAGGCGCGATGCGCTGGCCGTGGGTGAAGTCGCCCCAGCAGACGAGGTTTCCGTCTTCGCGGATGCCGCAGGCGTGCCCGTGGCCCGTCGCGATGTCGGTGAGCTTGTCCGGCGGCATCACGAAAAGCGCATCTTCCGGCTCGGGGAAGACATTGAGGCTGGCGCAGTCGGCGTGACCGTCTTCCCGAATGCCGCAGAACTGTCCGTCGCCGACGGAAATCTTTTCGAACGGAAGGCCGGGCACGACGGCGCCGGCGCGGATCTGCGGCCAGCACAGGGCGGTGCCGTCGTCGCGCAGTCCGCAGTGGAAGTCGGAAGCGCCCGCAAGGCCGTGCAGCGCGTCGGTCGTCTCGGGGTTGCCGACGGGATCCCAGCCTCCCCAGCAGCGAACGCTGCCGTCGGCGTGCACGCCGCAGCTATGAAAGGTGCCGAGCGAGAGCCCGACGAACGCGTCGCCCGGCGGCGGCGTCGACTGCCCCTTGTAATCGTCGCCCCAGCAAACGGTCACGCCGTCGCTTCTGAGCGCGCACGCGTGGAAGGCACCGGTGGCGAGCGTGACGAACTCGCCCGCGGGCGGCACGGTAACGCCGTCGATGTTGCGACCCCAGCATGCGATCGAGCCGTTCGAGCGGATCCCGCACGAGTACTCACCGCCGGCCCCGATGTCGGTAAACTCTCCGTCGGGCGCTGTCGCCTGTCCGAACGTATTGGTCCCCCAGCATTCCACGCCGCCGCCGGTCCTCAGCGCGCACTGGTGCCCGCCGAGGCCGCTCAGCTTGCGGAAGGTGCCCGCGCGATGCTGCGGGTGCTCGCCGAAGCAGTCGATGCTGTTGTCAAAACGGATTCCGCAGAAGTCGGTGCCGAAGGCGATCTGGCGGAAGCGCTCTCCGGCCGGCGGCTGCGGCGAGCCGAAGGAGCCGAAGGGAAGCTGCCAGCAGTCGACGGTGCCGTCGCGCCGGATGCCGCAGGTCTGGCGATACGAGGAAGCCAGCGAGCGGTAGGTGCAGGTGGCGGCAGATGCGAGCTCCGGCAATAGCAGGAGCACGGCTGCGCCGAACAGGCGGGTTCGCGTGGTCGCGCTCAAAGCGGATTCTCGCAGGCGAGCGCGACCGGCAGCCGCACGGCGGTCTTCAGCACCGCGAGCGCATCGAGTGCAGTCACCGCGCCGGAACCGTTGACGTCACAGAACAAAGCATCGCAGTCGTCGCGTCCCACCGCCGTGCCGAGCGTGATCATCGCGTCGGTCGTGTCGATGTCGTCGTCATCGTCCGCGTCGCCGCAGGGTCCGTCGTAGAGCGCGAAACAGGACTGCGCCGTGATGTCGCAGGCGCTCCAGTGGCCGACGTAGTTGGACGGCACGCCTTCGACGATGACGAGGTCCGTTGAGGCCAGAAGCTGGCCGTCGCGGACCGCAATGTCGCCGAAGTAATAGGGTAGCCGTCCGGAGCTGACCTCCTTCCACTCGCGGCCGTCCCAGCGAAGCACGTAGACCGTGTGATTGAGCGTGTCCTCGCCGTAGAAGCCGCGCAGGGCGTAAAGCGAGTTGCCGTCGACGTCGAGGCGGAAGGTCGTGCCGGGGAGTGGAAGCGCACCGACCGCCGACCACTGCCCGTTCTCCCAGCGCGCGAGACCGCCGTAGGTCACGTCGTCCACCTTGTCGAAATAACCGCCGACGAATACGGCATCGTCGCTCACTGCGAGCGTAACGATCCAGCCGTTGACGAGGCCCATCGAGGACCAGTGCTCGCCGTCCCATCTCGCGATGCGACCGACGGGAACGTCCTCGATCTTGTTGAGGTAGCCGCCGACGAAGATTTCCCCGCTTTCCGTGACGGCCAGCGCGTTCGCTTCGCCAGAGATCTCTGACGGGATCGGCGTCCAGTGCCCGTCTTCGAGCACGAAGATGCGATCGGCGTGCGCATCTTCCGAAGAAAACGCGGTGAGGACGTACAGTTTGCCGGCAGCGTAGCGCATCGCCAGCAACCCGGCGTTTCCCGGCGTTGGGGTGCCCGACCACTGGTCGCCATCCCAGCGCATGACCTTGACCGGAGCTTCGACGTCGTTGCTGAAGAGAGCTTCTGCGAAAAGTCCTTCGGGAGAGTCCTCCAGGATGTAGATTCCATCGTCATCGAGCTCGCCGACGGCGTCCCAGCCGTTGCCGTTCCAGCGCGCGAGGTGACGGGCTTCCGTGGCGCCGGCCCGGGTGAAGCCGCCGGCGATGAAGAGGCCGCTCGGACCGGCTGCGACCGAAGTGCTCGGCAGGTTGAGTCCCAGGCTGCCGGCTTCGAGCGCGCCGTGCCAGGCGCTGTCCTCGGGATCGAACCATGCGACTTTCGGAATCGGCATCCCGTCGACCGAGGTGACATAGCCGGCGACGAAAAGTTTGCCGCCCTCGCCGACCATCTGCCGGATCGCCGGCCCGAAGCTCCCCTCGCCGAACACTCCGATGGTCGTCCACACCTCGCCGTCCCAGCGCATCACTTTCTGCGACTGGAACGAGTCGCCGACGACCACGTAGAGCGCATCGCCGATCACGACGGGGTTGCTGGCCTCGTCGCCTACGCCGCCGCCGACCTCGCGCCACTGATTGTCCTCCCAGCGCGCGACACCCTCCGCCGAATCCGGTCCGAGGTATCGGAACTCACCGACGATGTAGAGCTCGCCGTGGAAGAACACGATGCGGCCGAAGTAATCGTTCGGGAAGTAGTCGAGCGTCGTCTCGATTCCTTCGTAGAAGAGCGTGACACCGTCGATGTCCGGATAGCGGTAGCGCGTTACGTAGACTTCGTCGCCGTCGAAGGTCACGTCGATGGCGCCGTCTTCGTCGAAGGGCACGGTGTGCCAGCTCTCACCGTCAAAGCGGCCGATGTCGTCGAAGTGCAGGTCGCCGACGGAGAAGTCGCCCATTACGTAGAGCGAGTCCTCGGTCGCGCGCAGCATCAAGGAGACGTAGGCGTGCCAGGGCGCGACGACCAGGGTCTCGAGCTCCGTGCCGTTCCAGCGGCGCAGCTCGAGGTGGCCCGTATACTCGCCGTCGCGGACCCAGACGACGATGTAGAGCTTGTTCTGGAAGACTTCGATGCGATCGACCGAGGCGTGGTCGGGATTGGGGACGGCCGACCAGGTGTTGGTCTGGCGGTCGAACGCGGCGATTCCATCGATGGCCGCACCGCCGGCAACGGTGAGATTGCCGGAAATGTAGATCGTGTCCGCGGTCACGGCGATCGAGTACGGGTCATTTTCGATTCCGCTACCCGCAAGGCGCGTGTCCCAGCTTCCGAGAGCTCGAGTCAGCACGGGAAGCTCGGCGCTCGCGATGAATGGCGAGGCGACGAGCGTCGTGACGGCCAGGGAGGCGATCGAAACGATTGTTTGCAGGAGACGGTCCACTTGCGTCGTGCGCATTCGTGGAAACTAGCTGTCGGCGCGGCTCCTCACAAGGAAGGAAGCGTCATTGCGGGCGGTCCTTCGCATCGCGCCGGCTCTCGAAGCCGGTCCATGCGGCGATTCACTCCTGAATGACGAGAAGTGATGCGGAAGGCGGAGCAGGGCGACCGTGTGCTTCGCCCTGCTCCGCGAGCTTCACCAGCGACGTTCGAACGGACTTAGCTTCTTATTCGCTGGTTCGAGAAGGTATTGCGGTCTCGACGCGATGTCGGTCTCCACGACGACTACCGGCAACCGGTTGCGCGCGGTGCTCGCGTAAGCTCTCGAGCCGTCCTGCACCATGGATCGCTTGTCGGTGCGCAGCGCGACGACGCGTTATCTGCTCAGGCAGGAGGCCCCTCGGCAAACTGCGGCAGCTCATCGAAGATGCCGATCCACGCAGCCTTGTCGCTCACAAAGATGTGCATCTGCGGAAGCATCGGCGGATCGTCATCCATGCTCCCGAGCGGAATGACCGCGAGATCGCGGCCCTCGTCGCTGCGCGGCATCGCCGATCCGCAGTGTCCGCAGAACACCTGCGCGAAGTATCTGGCGTCGGGAACCTTGTATTGCCGCAGCTCCCCTTGCCCCCGTGTGAATCGAAGATCGCCGAGGCGCACGAACATGTTGCTCGCGTGGCCTGCCGAGCGCGCCTTCCGGCAGCGGCCGCAGTAACAGTTGGCGGCGCGCACCGGTTCGCCGTTGATCACGAACGCGACCCGGCCGCACAGGCAGCTCCCGCGCGGACGGCCCGGCGCATCGACGGGCACTCTTGCGGGATGAACCGGCGCATCGACGCCGTCGGGAAACGCATCGTACTGCAACAGGCCGTCGTTGATGTTCCACCAGGGCGCCTTGGACCCGGCGAAGATGTGCGATGACGGAACAACACCGGGGTCGCCATCGATATTTCCGAGTGGAATGAACACGAGGCCCTGGAATTCATCTCCCGGCATCGTTGATCCACAGCGTCCGCAGAAGCAGCGATGAAAGCCGGGCGACGACTCGTAGCGCAAGAGTTTGTCCTTCCCCCGCAGCCACTCGAGATCGGCGGCCTGCGCCATTGCGTACGTCGCATACGGCGTTCCATGTTCCTTACGGCAGAAGCCGCAGTGGCAGTGATGGGCTTCGGCCAGTGGCCCGTTGATGCGATAGGCGACGTCGCCGCAAAGGCAGCTTCCTTGGGGCATGGGTGAAGTCCTCCGGCGGTGGTGTTGTCAGAGTACGGCGCAAGATGCGACGCATTGCCGGCCAACGACCTCCGCGATGGAGGCCGAGTCCGAAGACGGTCGCCACTCGAACACCTTGACAGGGGTGGAAAGCCGGGCCGCACGTCCCACTGTAACGATCCGCGCAGCGCGGGCGTTATACTGCCGACGTGCCCGAACCGTCCGCCATCGAAGGCGCCTTCCGTTCGAGCGAGCGCAGGCTCTGGCAGCTCTGCTACCGGATGACCGGCGTAGCGGCCGACGCCGACGAGCTCGTGCAGGATGCGTTCGTGCGCGCGCTCGAAGCCCCGGCCCCGCTCGCCGGAGCCGATCTCGAGCGCTGGCTGGTGCGCGTCGCGACCAATCTCAGCCTGGACCGGCTGCGGCGCCGCAAGAGGCGCCGCTACGTCGGTCCATGGCTGCCGTCGCCGATAGAAACTCCCGAGCCAGACGCCGAGCACGCGGACACACGCGATGCGGCCGAACGATACGAGCAGGCCGAAGAGGTTTCGTTCGCGTTTCTGATCGCTCTCGAAGCGCTCAGTCCCAGGGCGCGCGCCGTGCTGCTGCTCGCCGACGTACTCGACTATCCGGCGACCGAAATTGCCGCCATCCTCGAGACCAGCGAAGGCAACGTGCGCGTGCTTCATCATCGAGCGCGCCGCGTGCTCGACGAGCACCACGCCGACCCGTTTCCTTCCGCGGACGCCCTCGGCCGCCAGCGCGACGCGCTCGGCAGGTTCGTCTTCTGCATGATGCAGCAGGACGCCGACGGACTTGCTGCGCTGCTCGCCGACGACGTTCGCTCGCTGACCGATGGAGGCGGGCGCTATACCGCGCTCCGCGAACCACTGATCGGTCGCGAGCGCGTCGTGCGCTTCCATCTCGAGACCGCGCGGCGTCGCGCACCGATTTCGACCAGCGAGCTCCGCTTCGTCAACGGTGCGCTCGCGCTCGTGGTCGAGACGAGACCGCTACGCCCGCAGATGGCTCCGCGCCTGGTGCTGCGCTGCGAGGTCGACGCGAGCGGCCGCATCTCGGAGCTGCACACGGTTCTGGCGCCGGCGAAACTGACTGCGATGCGGTTTCGCCAGTCGGGTGCTGGGGATGCCGTCGCCGACTGAACGCGAGCGGACCTGACGCGCCCGGCCCGATGCCGGCGCCGCGAAACGAAGCAGCCCGTGTAACAATCCGCTTCCGGCCGTCGTTATGCGGTCATGAGTCTCCGAGAGTTCGTGACCAATTCTGCTTTCATCGTCGTCCTGCTCGGCATTCTGACGGCCGCAGAGCTCGCGATTCCACTGGCGATGGCGCCGAACCACGGAGCAAGGCGCCGACGCGCCAACCTCGGAATGACAGTGGTAACGCTCGTCTTTAATTGGGGTCTGATCTCCGCCGCAGCCTCGAGCGCCGCCAGTCCGCAGAATACCGGCCTGCTGTCCGCTTCCGGACTTCCGCTCGCAGCGCAAACTGTCCTCGGCATCGTCGTGCTCGATTTCGCGTACGGCTATCTCGCGCACCGGCTGATGCATGCATCGCCGTTCCTGTGGAAATTTCATCGCGTCCATCACGCCGATGCGTTCGTGGATGTGACCACGACATACCGCACGCACCCGGTCGAAGGCCTCTGGCGTTACGCGTTCCTGCTGGTGCCGATCCGCCTGCTCGGAATCCCGGCGGCTGCGATCGTGGTCTACCGCGCGCTGTCGGTCGCCAACGCGGCGCTGGAGCATGCGAACATCCGCGTGCGCCCGGCCGCCGACATGTGGATCTCGCGCCTGTGGGTCACTCCGAACATGCACAAGGTGCATCACTCGCGCATCCAGGCGGAGACCGACTCCAACTACGGCAACATTCTTTCGATCCACGATCGCCTGCTCGGCACGTTCACGCCGACCGATCGCGCGTTCGGCCTCGCGTACGGCCTGGACGATGCCGAAGACGCGGCGAATGCGTCGGCGACGCAGCTGCTCGCGATGCCGTTCAGCGCCGGCCCGGCTTCGCAGGCGTCCGCGGCCTGAGTACCCACGGCTTGGTCTTGCCGATGCCCTTGAGCTTGACGCCGCGGATCTCGATCAGCGTGAATGCCTCGTCATCGGCGAGCTTGTCCGCGAAATCATCCGAGACGATCACGGTACCCGGCGTCGCGATGCCGCCGAGACGACTCGCAAGGTTGACGGTGGGTCCGTAGAAGTCGCCTTCCCATGCCAGCATTGGACCAGCCGCGAGGCCGACGCGCACATCGGGCAGCACCGGGTCGGCGCTGCACGCGGCAGCAAGCGCGAGCGCCGTCGCGGCGGCAGCATGCGGATTCGAGTTGCTGAACATGACTTCGTCGCCGAGCGTCTTGATCACGCGCCCGCCACGCTCGGGAATTTCCTGGTACGCGATCTTCTCGAAGCGGTCGACGATGTCGACGATCTCGTGATCGGAAAGCTTGAGCGTGATCGCCGTGTAACCGACGAGATCCGCGAAACCGACGGTCGTCGATTCTGCCCGGCCCATCTGGCCGGAAGCGCCCGCCACGATCTGCGAGATCGACGCGAACAGATGCCGGCGCCAGATGTAGCCGAGAAACGGCTCGTATCCGCGCACGAGAGCTTCGGCGAGCGCAGCGATCCGGTCGGCCGCCTCGTTGTTCGAGAGCGCCGCATCGCGCGTGATCGCGGCGATCTCGTCGGAAATCGACAGCACGTGCATGTGCGCGACACGCGACAGCGCCTGGCCGGTGGCGCGCGTCATCTGCAGCAGCATCTCGCGATCCGGACCGACGCCGCCCGACGGCTCTCCATTGATGAGGCTGGCCGTGAAGCGAAGCGCTTCGACGTCGCGCCGCGTGTAGACCTTCTCCGACGGCGGCACCGATGGAAGCCCGAGCGCCTGCCAGAATCGGCGCGCATGATCGCCGGTCACGCTGGCGAGCGGCGGAACCTCGCTGCCGGCAAGCTCGAGCTTTCCGAGCAGCAGGTTGCCGACCGCGCTCGAGATGTCCGATGTGCGCGTGCCCACCAGCTATACGGCGAGCAGGCTGCGCGCGATCTGCGAGACCTGGATCTCGTCGGTGCCCGCGTAGATCTGGAGCACCTTCGCGTCGCGGCAGAGCTGCTCCACGCGATACTCCGACATGTACCCGTTGCCGCCGTGAAGCTGCACGGCTTCCAGACAGACCTCCATCGCCGACTGTGCCGAATAGAGCTTCATCGCGGACGCTTCGGCGAAAGTCGGGCGGACGCCCGCGGCGGCAAGCTCGATCTGCCGGAACACCATGTTCTGGATGTTCATGCGCGCGACTTCCATTTTGGCGAGCTTGAGCTGAATGAGCTGGAACTCTCCGATCGGGCGGCCGAATGCGACGCGCGTGCGTGCGTATTCGATCGACAGCCGCAGGCACTCCTCGACCATTCCCAGCGCCATCGCGGCGACGCCCGTACGCTCGGTCGAAAACGTATCCTTCGCGCCGGCTCGCGACGTGACGTTTTCGGTCTCGCCGAGAAGCTGGTCACGCCCGACGCGAACGTCCGACAGGAAAAGGTCTCCGGTCGGTGACGAATGCATGCCCATCTTCCGGACCGGTTTCGACTGGTCGAGGCCGGGCGTGCCGCGTTCGAGCACGAACGTCAGTACCTTGCGTTCGGCCGGCGGATTGCCTTCGTCGAGACGGCAGATGAACACGATCGTATCCGCGTAAGGTCCGTTGGTGATGAACGTCTTGCTGCCGTTGAGGATGTATCCGTCGCCGTCGCGCCGGGCCGTCGACTTCATTCCGCCGAATGCGTCCGAGCCGGAGCCGGGCTCGGTGATTGCCCACGAGCCGATCTTGTCGAGCGTCAGCAGGTCGAGCGCCCAGCGTTCCTTCTGCGCGATGGTGCCCTTCGACATGATCGCCGCCGAAGTGAGACCTACGCTCACTCCCATCGCCGTGACCATTCCCGGGCAGTAACGGCACAGCTCCATCGTCGGGATGATCTGCATCGCCACGCGATCGGCCGCTTCGGCGCCGGTTTGAGGTTCTTTCGGCTCGGCGGCTACTGCCGGAAGCTCGCCGTTCGCCACGCGCTTTTCGCGCAGGATCTGGCTGCGGAAGCGTTCGCGCGCCACCTGGTCGATGCCGAACGAGCGGAACATCTTGCGCAGCACGTCGTACGGAGGCGTGTCGCCGTGCTCGAACTCCTCGATGTGCGGGACGATCTCGGCCTCGATGAAGCGACGGATCGCATCGCGCATCATCTGATGCTGCTCACTCCACTGGATCACCTGCTGGTCCTCCTTCGGAAAAATCGGGGTCAGACACCGATTTCCGGAAATCGGTGTCTGACCCCGATTTTCCGATTCGCAATCACCCGGCCGAAAACTGCGGCGGCGGGCGAGACTACACGCGGGCGCTACCGAGTCGAGGCCAACCCATCCGCGGTCAAAATTGCCTGTCTGGGGATCGATTCGAGCGACATTCGAAAACCCGTGGCTCGCGAGACGTCGGAACCGCAAGATTCCAACGTGAACCCGGACAAAGGAGGTCGCCCGCATGCGCTTCTCCACGACCAGCCTGATCGCTGTGGCCCTGTGCGTGCTCACAGCCGCGGGATGCGGTGACCACGCAAGACTTCCGGAGTCGGCGGGCTTCGGGCCGACGCCGACGCTGCCGCCGCCGCACAAGTCGCTGTTTCCGACCACGAATGTCGTAACCGCGGTCGGATGGTCCGTTGGCGCGCGGCCGACGGCGGCTCCCGAAACCACCGTGAGTCCGTTCGCAAAGGATCTTCAGCATCCGCGCTGGCTGTACGTGCTTCCGAACGGCGACGTGCTGGTCGCGGAAACCGACGGCCCGCCGCGCCCGGACGACGAGAAGGGCGTCAAGAAATCGCTGATGCATACGATGATGAAGCAGGCCGGATCGGATCAGCCGAGCGCGAACCGGATCACGCTGCTCCGCGATGCCGGCGGCGACGGCGCCGTCGAGACGCGATCGTTGTTTCTGAAGGGTCTGAACTCTCCATTCGGCATGGAGCTCATCGGGAACGACTTCTACGTCGCGAACACCGACGCACTGATGCGTTATCACTATTCGCCGGGTGACATGTCGATCCAGGGGCCTGGCGTCCGGATCGCAAATCTCCCGGGCGGGCCGCTCAATCATCACTGGACCAAGAACGTGATCGCGAGCCCCGACCACAAGAAGCTGTACGTGACAGTCGGGTCCAACAGCAACGCAGCGGAGAACGGAATCGACAAGGAAGCCGAGCGTGCGGCGATCTGGGAAATCGATCTTGCGACCGGCGCGCATCGCATCTTCGCCTCCGGCCTGCGCAACGCGAACGGTCTCGGGTGGGAGCCGGAGACGGGAGCGCTCTGGGCCGCCGTCAACGAGCGTGACGAGCTCGGCAGCGACCTCGTTCCGGACTACATGACCGCGGTCCGCGACGGTGCATTCTACGGATGGCCGTACAGTTACTACGGCGCGCACGTCGATGCCCGTGTGAAGCCGATGCGTCCGGATCTGGTCGCGACGGCCGTCGTGCCGGACTACGCGCTCGGCAACCATACGGCGTCACTCGGCCTCGCGTTCATGCAGCCCGGTCCGCTCGCCGCGCGCTTCGGAAGCGGCGTCTTCATCGGCCAGCACGGATCGTGGAACCGCGAGCCGCGTGCCGGATACAAGGTGATCTTCGTTCCATTCTCGCATGGAAAACCGTCGGGCATGCCCGTCGACGTGCTCACCGGATTCGTCAGCGCGGACGGCAAGGCGTTCGGCCGGCCCGTCGGCGTAGCCATCGATCGTCATGGCGGATTGCTGGTTGCGGACGATGTCGGCAACACGGTCTGGCGCGTAACCGCCAATGCCAGAACTTGAGACGTGCCGCGCGGGATGATTCCGCCATCGAACAGGCAATCGCTGCCATAATGCTTCCGGTAACCGCAGGCGGCTGGAACGGCTCGCTTCGCGGAGTTATCGTCGCTCGACATTTCACTGGAGAACGACGCCCGAGGATCGAACAGTTGTTCCGCAACTGAGACGCGCGGCGAGCTCGGCGACCTCGAACGGGTAGCCGAGTTCGTGCCCGTCCGGTGAACCACTGGTCGTACGGTCCGAGCAGGTGCTAAGGAAGGAACGTCATGCCCGTCGAAACCATTGCCAACTTTCTCCCGATTGACGATCGCATCGGAACCGCCGGCCAGCCGAACGAGGGCGAGCTGCGCGACCTGGCGGCGAGCGGCTACACCGCCGTCGTCAATCTCGGCCTCCTCGATCCGCGCTACTGCCTTGCCGACGAAGCGGGCCTCGCCCGCTCTCTCGGCCTTCGCTATCACCACATTCCCGTCCAGTTCGACAATCCGACCGTGGACGATTTCCGCCAGTTTCTCGCCGCGATGGAAGAATGCGGCGACGCGAAGATCCTCGTGCACTGCGCCGCGAACTATCGCGTCACCAGCTTCATGGCGATCTACGGCGAGATGAAGCTCGGCTGGTCGCGCGAGCGCGGAGACGAGCACGCACGCAAGCTCTGGCCGCTCAACGATACGTGGGCGCAATTCCTCGCAACGTGCCGCCAGGAGCTCATCGACGCATGACGCTCGCGAGCGGCGACCTCGACGATCTTCGTTACGCGAAGAACCTGCTCGAGCATCCGAGCCTTGCGGCAAGGCTTGCCGGAGCGCTCGGACGTCCGATCGAGATGGGCATCGGCGCGCTGCCTGCGGGCGCGAGCGCGGTGATCTCGACGGCTGCGCGAAAATCGCTGGATGCGGCGCTGTCGTTCGCCGTGTCGTCGATGGATGACCGGCGCCGCGACTCCATCGACTGGGGTCACAAGCTCGCGGTCGCGCTCACAGGAGCGGCAGGCGGGATGTTCGGCCTGCCCGCGCTTGCCGTCGAGCTGCCGCTGTCGACGACGATCATGCTGCGCTCGATCGCCGACATCGCGCGCAGCGAAGGCGAGCCGATCAAGACGTCGGAGTCCAAGCTTTCCTGCATCGAGGTGTTTGCGCTCGGCGGCAAGCTGGCGGGCGACGATGCCAGCGAATCGGCATATTTCGCGGTCCGGCTTGCGCTGACCAAGGCGCTGACCGATGCGGCCGAGCATCTTGCGGGCCGCGGCATCACCGGGGCCGCCGCGCCGTCGGTCGTACGGTTCCTGTCGCAGGTGGCCACTCGCTTCGGCGTTCCAGTGTCGGAGAAGATCCTCGCGCAGTCGATTCCGGTCGTCGGCGCGGCCGGCGGCGCGCTGTTCAACACGCTGTTCATCGACCATTTCCAGGACATGGCGCGCGGGCATTTCATCGTGCGGCGGCTGGAAAGGGCGTACGGGCCGGAAGAGGTGCGGCTCGCGTACATGCGGGTGCATTGATGTTTCCGCATCGGAACGGACGTTCCGGTGATCGGGGTTAACGTCAATCGAAGTCGACCAGTCGGTCAGACGGATGCAGCGGACTCGGCAAGCGTGAACCGGAACGTCGCGCTCTTTTCCATCTCGCTCTCGGCCCACACGCGTCCGCCGTGGCGCTCGACGATGCGCTGGACGGTCGCGAGACCGATGCCGGTGCCCTCGAAGTCGCCGATCGCATGCAGGCGCTGGAACGGACGGAACAGCTTGCCGACGAACCGCATGTCGAAGCCGACGCCGTCGTCGCGCACGAAGTAGACGGTTTCGCTTCCGTTCTTCTCGATTCCGAACTCGATGTGGGCCGTGGCGCGGCGCCCACTGTATTTCCACGCATTGCCGAGCAGGTTTTCCATGACGATCGTCAGCAGCGCGCGGTCGCCGTCGACGACGAGCCCGTCGGCGATCGTGAACGTCGCGTCGCGCCGGGGCCGTTCCTGGGCGAGGTCACCGGCGATGCCGCGCGCGATCTCGCTCAGGTCGACTCGCTCGACGGTCATCGATGCACGCGACATGCGCGAGAACGCGAGCAGGTCGTGGATCAGCCGATCCATGCGCGCACTCGTCGAATGGATCTTCTCGAGGTAAGCGCGCCCCTGGTCGTCGAGCGAATGGTCGTACTCCTCGAGGAACATCCGCGCGAAGCCTTCGATGACCCGAAGCGGCGCGCGCAGATCGTGCGAGACCGAGTAGCTGAACGCTTCGAGCTCACGATTGGCGATGACGAGCTCGGCGGTGCGGTCGCGCACGCGCTGCTCGAGCGCCTCGTTCATGCGCTTGATCTCTTCCTGCACGCGCCTGCGCTCGGTCACGTCGTGGATGATCACCTGGATCGACTGCCGTCCGTGAAACAGGACCGGGCTCGCCATGACTTCGACGTCGATCGTGGTGCCGTCGAGCCGCAGGAACGTCTCCTCGACGCGCGCGGCGGGCTTGCCTTCCTCGATCATCCCGCGGATGCGCTCGATCGCGAGCTTGCGGCTCGACGGATGCACGAGCTCGAGGGCGCCGCGCCCGAGCAGGTCGGCCGCAGCTCTCGCACCGGCCAGCCGCAGCGACGCTTCGTTGGCGAACACGATCCGGCCGTCCTGGTGCACGACGATCGAGTCGGGCGACATCTCGACCAGCTCGCGGTAGCGCGCTTCGCTTTCGTAGAGCGCCTCGAGCGTGCGTTTCCTCGCGGTGATTTCGCTGAAGACGCCGGTCACGCCGATGATTTCGCCTTCTTCGATCGTCGGCGCCACCGATGCGTGAACCCAGCGCTCGACTCCGTCCTTGTCGAACACGCGATACTCGAGCTGCGCGTTGGAGCCGGTCAGGATCAGGCCGAACTTCTCGGCGATCTGCGGCAGGTCGTCGGGATGGACGAACTCGGTAAACGACCGGCCGATCAGCTCCTCCGGCGTATACATGGAGATCTGCACGATGGCCGGGCTCACGTAAAGGAAGTTGCCCATTCGGTCGAGCGCGTAGACGACGTCGTGCAGGTTCTCGACGAAGTGCCGGAAACGCTCTTCGGACTTCCCGAGCTGTTCTTCTGCGAGCTTGCGACCGGTGACGTCGGTCAGGATCCCGGTAAGGCCCGCGAGCTCGCCGTTCTCAAAGCGCGGCCGGCTCGACGCGCGCATCCATACGATGGCTCCGCTCTTGTCCACGACGCGAAACTCGCGCGGGTCGGGCGTGCCGCCGAACACGGCCGGCAGGCCTTCGAGCACGTTGTCGACGTCGGCCGGATGAATGAAATCGATGAAGGGGCGACCCGTCAGCTCGTCGAGCGTGTACGTGCTGATCCGCGTGATCTGGGGGCTGATGTACGTGAGGATGCCGTCGGTATTGGTCGAGAATACGATGTCGTTCAGGTTCTCGACGAGCGTTCGATAGCGCTCTTCGGCGCTCTGCAGCTCGCTTTCCTTTTCCTTGCGGCTGGTGATGTCGACCATGATGCCGCGCAGCAGGTAGGAGCCGTCTTCGAGCGCGACCACGGTGACGATGTCGTGCAGCCAGACGGTGCGACCGTCGGCGGCGAGCATGCGGTACTCGAAGTCGTGATTCTGCCGGTCGAGCGTGGCGCGGCGGCAAAGGTGCACCGCCCAGGAACGATCGTCGGGATGGATGTGCTCCGCCCAGAATTGCGGCTCCCCGGTCCATCGGGTGCACGGATAGCCGAGCAGCCGTTCGGCCTGCGGGCTGACGTACGAGAACTCGAAGGTCGTCGCATCGGCTTCCCACACGATGCCGTCGATCGAAGAAACGAGGTGCTCGTAGCGCTGCTGCGACCTGCGCAGCTCGTCTTCCACGCGACGCGAATCGGCGGCCGAAGCTCGCTGCTTCGGCCCCGTCCCGTTTCCACCCGGCACGACTGCTTTCCTGACTCCCGCCAATGGTCCCCCTGCGCCCGGCCAGTGTGACCGTCCGACCGCCCCGATGCCAGTAAGGGGGCAGCGTATCGAAGCGACCGCCCGAAGCCGGCGACGCGCCGATAGCCGCTTCCCTGCGGATGCCCGCCGAACATCACATCCGCGTCGTTGCGGTGACGCGGATTCTTTTCGTAGCGTTCCTGCGTGCCTTCGACGAAATGGACAGACATCCGCACCGGGCGGACCGCCGATGAAGGCGGCTCCCCGGCCGTGCGGCGGCTCGCCGCGCTGATCACCGCAGCCATCGACGCAGGCGCTTCGGACCTTCATCTGGAGCCCGATCGCGACGGGCTTCGCGTTCGCGTGCGCGTCGACGGTCACCTGCGCGATCTCGATCCTCCGCCCGCCGCGCTCGTGCCGGCCGTGCTGACGCGGATCCGTCTGCTGGCACGCGTCGATCTCGCCGAGCGGCGGCTGCCGCAGGACGGGCGGTTCACGTGGCAGGCCGCGAAGGAACGCATCGACATCCGTGCCGCATTCCTTCCCGTCGCTCGCGGCGAAAAGATCGCGCTGCGGCTGCTGCGCCATCCTGGTGCGGCTCCCGCGCTCGATACCCTCGGCATGAACGACGTCGAGCTTGCGCGCGTATCGCAGGCTCTGGCGAGACCGAACGGGCTCGTCCTCGTCGTCGGTCCGACCGGCAGCGGAAAATCGACGACGCTTCATGCAGCGCTGGTCCATCTTCGCAGCAGCTCGCGTTCGCTCGCGAGCGTCGAGGATCCGGTCGAGTTCGACATCCCGGGCGTCTCGCAGGTTGCCGTCGACGAAGAAGTCGGCCGCACGTTCGCCGTGGTGCTGCGCGCGCTGCTGCGCCAGGACCCCGACGTGCTGATGGTCGGCGAGATCCGCGACGACGACAGCGCACGCATCGCGTGCCGCGCGGCGCTGACCGGGCACCTGGTGCTGTCGAGCCTGCACGCTTCGCATGCGCGCGAAGCACTGGTGCGGCTGCCGGAGATCGGAGTGGCCGACTATCTCGTGCGCGCGACGGTTGCGCTCGTCGTCGCGCAGCGTCTGGTGCGGAGGCTCTGCGCGGAGTGCGCCGGAGCATCACCGGCAACGGAGGATGCAGCGCTGTGGTTTGCCCGCGCCGGTCTTCGCGCACCGCGCGCGCTGCCGGCGGCGCTAGGCTGCGCCACGTGCCACGGCAGCGGATACCGCGGCCGCGTCGCGCTTTTCGAGACGGCATCGACCATCGACGACGCGCCGGCACCGTTCGCCGCCGGAAGCCTCGGTGCCGCCGGCCTCGCGCATGTCATCGACGGCAGCACGACGCTCGAAGAAGTGCTGACGCACTGCCCGCATCCGATCGAAGGCGGCGTGGCCGGCGACAGTGGAGATTTGCGATGAGCGGCCGGCCGGCGGTGCCGCTCGCAACGTCGCGGCGCCGGCACGGCGCGCGGCGGCGTGCTGTCCGGCGACGGCTTCGATGGCTGTCGGCGTCGGGCGCGATCACCCGGCGCGATGCCTGCGCCGCGATCTCGCGCCTCGCCGCGCTGACCGCCGCCGGAGTGTCCACGGGTGACGCCATCGCATCCTCGGCGAAGTCCGCGGCGAGAGCTTCAGGAACAGCCGGAAGCCGGCTGCTCGGCGATCTCTACAGGGCGGTTCATCGCGGCACGTCGCTCTCGGCCGCGATGGGCGCACAAGGAATGCCGTTTACCGAAGCCGAGATTGCCGTGGTGCGCGCCGGCGAGCGCGGCGGATCGACACCGCATGCGCTCGCGCTGCTCGGTGAACGCATGGAGCGCGAAGCCGGCGGCCGGCGCCGCATAGCATCCGCACTCGCATATCCGTGCATCCTGTTCGCGGGAGCTCTCGGCGCACTCTGCTTCCTGTCGCTCGTCGTGCTGCCGTCGTTCACGACGCTCTACAGCGGGCACGAGCTGCCGTTCGCCACGCGCACGCTGCTCGAATTCGGCAGCGCAGTGCGCGCGTGGGGCGCACCCGTGATGCTCGTCGTATTCGGGTCAGTCGCAGCCCTGGTTGCCACCCGCCGGAAAAGCGCCGCGTTTGCGCGCGTCTGCGATCGCATCGCCGTCGATGCGCCGTTTTTTCGGACGCTCGCACTGCCGCGTGCGGCGCACGAGACCTGCGCGCTGCTCGCCGTGCTGCTGGACTCCGGATGCGAGGCCGAGGAGGCGCTGATCCTCGCGTCACGGGCCGCACCGAATCGCGTCGTTGCCGCACGCATCGGCGATGCGCTGCGGGCTCTTCGCCACGGCGTCCCGCTCAGCGTCGCATGGACCGGAGCATCGCTCGACGGGAGCGGCGATGCGGCTCCTCTGCTCGAGATCGCCGAAGCGACCGGCAGCTATGCCGAAGCTTTTCGCCGGCTCGCTACGCTCGAAGGCACGGCCGCCGAGCGCGCGCTCGCAAGGATCTGCCGGCTCGCCGAGCCGGTCGCCGTCATTGCGATGGCGATCGCCGTCGGCGGCGGTGTGCTTGCCGTCTATCAACCGATGCTGGGATCGGCATCGCTTCTGCTTGGAGGAACGCCATGAACGAAAGGGAAAGAGTTTTTCTGCGTCGCCGCGACAATTCGATTGCCGGCGCCGATGCCGCCTCGTCGGCTTCTGCGCCGAAGCCGTCGAGAACCGGCGGCTCGAAGCGGCCGCGTCTGCGGCTCACGGTCCGCCCGCAGGCCGTCAAGCCGCCGGGCGACGCGCGCGGCTTCAGTCTTCTCGAGCTGCTCGTCGTGGTCGCGATCCTCGGCATCCTGATCGCGGCCGCGCTGCCGCGTTTCGCCGAGTTCCGCGCCGCGGCGTATGACTCGCGCTCGCAGCAGGATCTGAGAAACCTCGCGGCCGCCGAGGAGCTGTATCGCGCGACGTCGCCGGCGTACGCGGACGATACCGCGTCGCTCAAAGGCTTCGTGGCCTCCGAAGGCGTCGAGGTCGCGCTCGAGTCCGCGAACGAGACGGGATTCGTCGCAACCGCCACGCATCCCGCCGGTTCGCGCGATTTCCGCTGGGACAGCAGCGCCGACCCGCCGCTGACGTCGACGCCGCACTGACGAATCCGGGAAAGAGCCAACGGATCGGCGACGGATGCGTCAGGGATCGGACCACCGAATCGCGATGGGACAGGCATGGCTTTCGGCGAGAAAACCGTGCCTGTTCCGGAATTCCGCAGCGCTTTTCGAGAATTGAGAGATGGTTCCGGTTAGGATGACGGCTGCGCCGGGGCCGTGGGGCCGCCGCGAACTCCTTCGATGATGTCATGACGATACTTGTTGCTGCGCTGCTCGGCCTCGTCATCGGCAGCTTCCTCAACGTCGTGATCGTGCGGCTGCCGCTGGAGGAGTCGATCGTCACGCCGCGGTCGCACTGCCGGCAGTGCGACTCGCGCATCACGTGGCGCGACAACATCCCGGTCGTGAGCTTCGTCATGCTCGGCGGCCGCTGCCGGATCTGCACCGCTCCGATTTCGAAGCGCTATCCTCTGGTCGAGCTGCTGACCGGCGTTCTGTTCGGGCTCATCGCGGCTCAGGACCTGCCGCCGGCGCACCTTGCGCTCGAGATGGCGATTGCGTCCGCGATGATCGTCATCACGTTCATCGACATAGACCACTTCCTGATCCTCGACAGAATCACATATCCGTCGATTGCAGCGTCTCCTTTTCTTGCGCTCGCTGTCGGGCACATCACCGTTGCCGATTCGCTGATCGGAATCCTCGCAGGCGGCGGCGGGCTGTGGGCATTCGCCTGGACCTACGAGAAAGTCCGCCACCGCGAAGGTATGGGCTTCGGCGACGTCAAGCTGCTCGCGATGATCGGCGGGCTTTTAGGCTGGGAAGCGACGCTGTTCAGCCTGTTCGCCGGCGCGATCGTCGGTTCGTTCTACGGGCTTGCGACGATGCTCGTCGGCGGGCGCAAGTTCGACCTCGAGCTTCCGTTCGGGCCGTTCCTCGCGTTCGGATCGCTCGTCTACATGTTCGCCGGTCCGCATCTGATCGAGCTGTGGCTCGACCGCCCGCCGCTGTTCTGATCCTCCACAAGGGCATTTGCCCCGGACGGTTTCGGCGGCTACAGCCACGGACGACCGCACGCGTGCGCTGATGACTCGCGCAGCGAGCGCTGAGGAACAGCGCGCAGCGGTCATCCGCAAGGCAAGCGCATCGATCGTGGAAAGGGAGACGCCGTGACCACCAGGAACTACGAATTCATCAAGACCGAGACGAAGGACCGCGTGCTGATCGTGACGATCAACCGTCCCGAGTCGTTCAACTCGCTGCATCCGGCGGCCAACCGCGAGATGGGCGATGCGTTCGACGATTTCGCCGAGAACGACGACCAGTGGGTCGCGATCGTGACGGGCGCCGGAGAGAAGGCGTTTTCCGCCGGCAACGATCTCAAGTGGACGGCCGAGAACCAGGGCAAGCTCGAGATTCCTCCGCGGGGCTTCGGCGGCCTGACCAATCGCTTCGACATGTTCAAGCCGGTGATCGCGGCCGTCAACGGCGTCGCGCTCGGCGGCGGGTTCGAGATCGCTCTCGCGTGCGACATCATCCTTGCGTCGTCGAACGCGCGCTTCGGACTGCCCGAGCCGCGTGTCGGCCTTGCCGCGCTCGCCGGCGGCATCCACCGTCTTCCGCGCCAGATCGGCCTCAAGAATGCGATGGGAATGATGCTGACCGGGCGCCACGTGGACGCGCAGGAAGCGTTCCGTCTCGGCATCGCGCAGGAGATCGTCGAGCCGGCACAGCTGATGGAGCGCGCTCTGGCGTGGGCGAACGAGATCGCGGCCTGCGCGCCGCTGTCGGTGCGCACGACCAAAGAAGTTGCGCTCGAAAGCCTCGGCCATCCGCTCGAAGAAGCGTCGCGCCGCGAATATCCGGCGATCCGCAAGCTGTTCAAGTCGGAGGACTTCGTCGAAGGGCCTCGCGCGTTTGCCGAGAAGCGCAAGCCGAACTGGAAGGGGCGCTAGGCGGCTCAAACGCGCGGCTTGTCACTCGGCCGGCGTCGCAAACCCACGCGAGCATACGCTCACGGCGCTCCAAGTCCGCTGCAGTCGAGCGCGATCGGCAGGCCGACTGCCGAGCGCAGATCGGCGAGCGCATCGGACGCAAGAATGGTCTTCGAGTGATTGACGTCGCAGATGCAGAGCGGGCAGCCGACCAGTGCGACCGCGGCTCGCAGGATCAGAAGAGCATCGGACGCGCTGACTTTGCCCACGGCAGGCACCGGATCGCCGCACCGGCCGTCGCACTGGCACGCCTCGCCGGTTGCATCCCCGTCAAAATCCTCTTGGCCGGGGTTGACGGCCGACGTGCAGTTGTCGATGTCGTCCGGCACGCCGTCGAGATCCTCATCGACGACATCCGGATCGTCGGATGCGACGATCGAAAGATCGTCGAACGTCGCATATCCGCTCTGGGTCAGATCGAAAACCAGCGATACGTGATTGTCGGTCGCGTTGGTTGCGTCGAGCGATGCCGTCCGGAACACCCAGTGGAACGTCCACTGATCCGGGGCCGCTTCACCGGTGATCGTGTCGGTGTCGAGCACGGTCTGGCCGAAATCGAACGCACCGCCCGGACTGTCGAGAAGCAAGATCGAAAGGATCGGCGCCGCCACGCCGAACGGCCCGCCGCAGCCGCTGACGTCGATCGACGAAATGTTCATCGCGACATTGAGAAACTTGTGTCCATTCCGGTCGAACGTCAGCCCGAGACGATCGTTCTGTGCAGTCGAAAGCATCCCGATCGAATAGTCGCCGCCGGTTTCCTCCGGATTGCTGTAGATGGGGATCGAGTCGTGATGAAAGACGGTCTCGACGGTAAAGACCTGGTGAAATACGAACGACGACGTGCCGTAGATCTCGTTGATCGGGCGGGTATCGAGAGAATTCCCGCAGTTGATGGCCGGCGTCTTGTTCGGCGACTCGAAGTCATTCGCATACAGGACGACGCTGTCCGCCGCGCGCGCCGGCACGGCGCCCAGCGAGAAAAGCAGCGCCGCCTGGAGTAAGACGTCCCGTCCTGTTCGCATGAGCTTCTCCTTTTGCTCGCGCCCGTCGAAGCCTCTACGGAGGCGACGCGCATCTGACGCATGGTACCGTGATCACGATATCCACCTGGAACGTCAACTCCCTTCGCGCACGCCTGCCGCTCGTGCTGCACTATCTCGAGACGTACCGGCCGCACGTTCTGTGCCTTCAGGAAACGCGAATCGGCGCCGCGGCGTTTCCTCAGAGTGCATTCGAGGCCGCCGGCTATCACGTCGCGTCGACCGGCGCCGGCGGCTACGCGGGCGTAGCCGTCGCCAGCACGTATCCAATCGACGAGACCGTGTCCGGGATCGACTCGTTCGTCGAAAAGCGCGCGCCCGGTCGCAGGCTGCTGTGCCGCATCGGATCGTTGTGGATCGATACCGTGTACGTGCCGACGCGAATGGCGATCGGCAAGAGTGGATTTCTCGAGGGTCTGCGCCGGGATCACATCGCCCGCTTCGACGGCGCAGCGCCGGATGTTCTCGCCGGCGATTTCAACATCTGCTTCGACGCGCGCGACTACGCGTCACCGTCGATGATCACCGCGCCTGACGTGCATCCGAACCGTCCGGAGGATCTCGCATTCCGAGCTCTCGTCAGCGGCCGGCTCGTCGACTGCTTTCGCCGCAAGACGGCGGATGGCGGACACTTCAGCTGGTTCCCGATGGCGCCGTGGGCGCCGCGTCGCAACTACGGCATGCGTCTCGATTACCTTTTCGCGACCGAAGCGCTGGCCGCGCGGCTGGCCGACGTCGTGCACGATCGTGAGACGCGCGACTGGCAGCGGCCGTCCGACCATGTTCCTGTTCGTGCGAGCTTCGACGTCGATGTGTCGGCGTAGCACGAACATTCCGCGGGGAATGTCGGCGATGGCGACGGAGCCGAAGGGTCCCTTTCACACGGTGCGACTTGCGCTGCGCTGCATGCAGATCGCCAGGTAGAAGTAACGAGCTTGCCAGCCTATCGAGCCCACCTCACGATCCTTCTTGCCGCCGGCCTCGTGGCATTGATTGGCTTCAACATTCTCGCGTTCATTCATGCATGGTCGATGCTGCACTTCGCCAGCGCCGGGGTGCGCACGAAGCCACCAGAGGAGCTGTCGTGGTCCGAGAAGGGCGCTCTGCTCGTAACAGGAATCAATCTGCCACGACCCGTGAACACCCGAACGCCGGCCGACGCGTTTACGACTCACCACTTACAGACAACGGACGGATTGAACATCGAGGCTTGGTGGGTTCCTGCTGCGAACGCTCGGGCGGCAGTCGTTCTATTCCATGGCTACGGCGGCTCGAAGTCCGAGCTTCTCGACGAGGCGGAAGCATTTCGCCGGCTCGGGTGCGACACGTTCCTCGTCGACCACCGCGGCCATGGCGGCTCCGCGGGTACCTACACATCGATCGGTTTCCTTGAAGCGGAGGATGTCGCGGCCGCTGTGGCTTATCTACGGTCGAACCTGGCACCGCATTCTCCAGTCATTCTTTTCGGCGCGTCGATGGGAGCAGTATCCGTTCTCCGGTCGCTGGCGACTCACGAGTTGCCGGTGTCGGGCGTCGTTATCGAATCCGTCTACGACACGATGCTCAACGCCGTGCGAAACCGCTTCCATTCGATGGGACTGCCGGCGTTTCCGTTCTCGGAAGCGTTGGGGTTCTGGGGCGGGGTACAGATGGGTTTCCCGTGCTGGCAGCACAATCCCGCGGACTACGCAGCGGCGGTTCGTGTGCCGGTCCTCATGCTTCACGGCGAGGCCGACCCGCGAGCGACGCTGGAACAGGCGCAGGCGGTTTTAGCGAAGCTCCCGAGGTCGTCGCAGCTCGTCGTATTTCCCGGCCTGAAGCACCAATCTCTGGAGCGCGGCGCGCCCGAGACCTGGAATCAAGCCGTCGGAGCGTATGTCGCGCATGTGGCACCGACGCCCTGAGCCAGACGTCGCAACAAGTCTCTTGTCCATACTGCGCCATCATCGTAGAAAAATGCGCGCGCGGGCTTTGATCTGAATCGCTCGAAATACATCTCCGTCCTGCTGGCCCCGCTGGCCGTCATATTCCTGCTGCAGCCGCTCGTCTCCTGGGTCGCGTCCTATGATCCGCGCGACTGCGACGACAAAGCCGTCCACTATTTCTCGGCGATGTACACGAGGGCGAGTCACGCTGAGCGCGACGCATTCCAAGAGGGAATCGCAGACTTCGTGCGAACGTCCGAACACGACGCGCGGTGGCCGCGCACGAGCTTCCGGCTGCTGTCGGTGAATTCGTATCCGATGGCCAACGCGATCATCTCTGTCGTGCACCGCCCGACGATGCCCTATTCCGACAGCGTAAAGTGGAGCCTTCTGCTCGTCACGCTCCTTGCGATTGTCTTCGTCGCATTGACGGCCTCCGCAACGCCGTTCGGATTCTGGCCGGCGCTTCTGACGGTCAACCTCATTGCGTGGCAGGTGATTCCGACAGGGCCGGTACTCGGCAAGGTCGCGGTGAACATGATGCCGTTCCTGTCGTATGTACCGCGAGGCGCCGGAAGTCTGCTCGTCATTCCCATCGTTCTCTGCTTTGCCGCGCGCCGGTGGTGGCTATGCGCGGCGTGCGTGCTCTGCGTTTTTCTCTGGCACCTCGGCCTCGGGCTCATTCTGGCCATCGTCGTACCGCTCGGCCTCGCGCTCGCTTCGCTACCGGCGCGTCGTATCACGGACTTTCACGATCGCGCGCTCGTCGCGAGCCTGGTGGTTCTGGCGCTGGCACTGGCAGTATCCAGGCTGACGAGCATTCCCGCCGTCGACGCGTCGATTCAGTCGCTGACGAATCTGCACGAAGATCAGCACGTCCGGATGCGTCTGCTCGGAAGCGAGTATTCCCTGTGCGTGCTCGTCGTAGTCGTTGCAGCGCGACGTCTGGTCGGCTGGCTCGGCGCCCAGGTTCCGCTGCTCGCGCGGCTCGGATCCGAAACCGGCTCGCGGATCGCGATCGCTTCCCTTCTTGTCGCAATCGGACTCTGGCATGCCCCGTCATTTGCCGCGGTGGCCCGCGAGCAATCCGGGTTTTTCAATCCGACGTGCGGCCGTGCGGTCTCGGTACCGCTGCCCAGCAACTGGAAGCAGTTGCGGCTGAGCAATGAAGCATCCCTGTTCCGGTCGTTCGGCGACTACCTGCTTGCGCTTCGGTATGTCGATGATCGCGCGCGCACGCGGTCTGCGCGCGGGCCGGGCCGGGTGACCGCGGGAGTCACGCCAGCCGCTGCTCGAGCAACGGCGCCGGATCGAGCCGGGCCTTAGCATCATCCATGCGATCGAGGGTCCTCCGCGGCGACGGCGATTCGCTCGAGAATCCGGTTCTGCGAATCGAACAGATCGATCTGTTTTTCGATCAGGTCCACGCTGCGGCCCTGAGCTGCGCTTCTCTTCTTCGAGCGCCGTATGATGTAGAGCGAAATCGCAGCGAGAAATGCCAGCGGAATCCAGACCATCAGGGATTTCTTCGTCAAAGATCTCTCAGACCTGGTGCCGGCCGCCGGCGCACTCTTGGCGAAATGGTTTTCCGGCGCGGAGATCACTCTGGCAGTATGCGAAGCGTAGCGTTCCCTGGACGCAGCGGCTGAGACGCTTACGCGAAAGGCGACCGTGTCGTGTACGGGAACCTTCACGCCGTACAGCTGTTCGATGGACGCATCGATCAGCTTGCCGTCCTTGTCGAAATATTCGACTTCGACGACGACGTCATCCAGCAGCTCATCCGAATTATTGCGGATCCGGCCCACGGTGTTCACGTAGAGCGTGTCGTGGCCCATGGTGAGGCTCATCGTGGATTCCGTGACGACCGCGACCTCTTTTTCGGCTGCCGCTCCCTCGCTTCGAAGGATGACGCAGAGGCAGAATGACGTCAGCAGCGTTGCGGACTTACCCCATGATCCTGCGAGCTCGAGCATGGCAACCTCCGATAGTTTGACGTGTCGCGTGTCGGCAACTCAGGCCGGCGCGTGCTGGGCCGCAAGCGCGGCGAGTGCGAGCGCATTGTTCAACGAGTGCATCGCGATGCATGGCACGACCGACCGCGTGCGGCTTCGCGCCGCGCCGAGCATGAGCCCCATGAGGAAGATCGTCGCAACGTCATAAGGGCTGTACTGCACGTGCATCAGTGACCAGGCGAGCGCCGAGGCCAGCGCGGCGGCCGTCGCCGGAATGCCGGTTGATTCGAGGGCACTCAACAGAAACCCGCGAAAGAAGATCTCCTCCAGCAGTGGCGCTGCTGCCACGAGAGCCAAGGCCAGCAGCGCGCCGTCGGAGGACGACTGGTAGACGGTGGTCATGTATTCGGACGGAGGCTGTCCGAGCACAGCGGCGAGCCATCGAGCCGCGAACTGAAGGGCCACGATCGCGATGCACCACGCCATTGTCGCGCGGAATGACGCGGGCGTTACGCCGAGAAAACTCCATGGGTTGCTCTCGCGGCGCGCCGCGAGAAGTCCGATCAGCGGTATACCGACCAGCGTGGATGTAACGGCGGCGATCGATAGATAGAGGCCGTCGGTATCGAGTGGACGCGCGAACCAGGCGTCCATGTCGAGTTCCGGGTCGCCGGCCAGCGCCACGCCGAGCGTGAGCACGATCGCAAAGAGCTGGGTTGCGATGGAGACGGTCACGATGACGCCCGAATAGATTGCGGTCCGTGCGATGGTCCAGCGCGGGCTGCCGTTGCAACGCTCCGCGAGGTCCTGGTCGAGGAGAAGTGGATTGCTGACGCTACCGATCATTTGTCTGATTCACCCGGTCAGCTGGCCGGTCGTGTCGGTCTTCTGCTTCACGCGGGATGCCAGAGCACCGGCACAAGCGGTGAAAGAGTAAGGACGTGCGAGTTGGCGGCGACGCCTGGGCGAGTTCAATTTTTCTCGCGCCAAGCGTTCCCTCGGCCCTACCACTGCTGGAGCTGGCAACTCCCGTCGAACTCCAGATCGAAATCGAGCACGCTGAACACGTCGATGCTCGATCCGTTCGGAACTTCCTTCCCGCGCACCGAGATCAGCCAGTACGCACCCGACGGCGGCTGCTTGTACGAGAGCTTCACGCGTCGCAAGCCGCCGAGCGAGCCGTCACCCTTCCATCCATATCGTCCGCTGACAGGATCGGCTTTGATCCAGCCCGGATCGTTCGCTGGAATCGACACGACGACCGTGCCGACGCCGTCGGTCACGCTCAGCGAGAATACGTCGTCGCGCGGATCGAGATCCGCATAGTTACCGGCCGGATCGAACAGGTCGGCCTTGTACAGGAAGCGGCGATCATCGGAGGCGATCGACAAACCATAAAGATCGCCGGTCACGCACGTGTTCGGACACGAGCAGCCTGAGCAGTCGCCCGGGCAGGCCGCATCGCTGGTGCCGTCACAGTCTTCGCCGGACTCGACGAGGTCGTTGCCGCAGACCGGAGCCGGGCACGCGCACGCGGTGCATGGACCGGTCACGCAGCTGCCGAGGTTGCTGCCGTCGCACTCTTCGCCGCTTTCGACGAGGTTGTTGCCGCACACGGGCGCCGGGCACGAGCACGCGCTGCACGGACCGGTCACGCACGAGCCGAGATCGCTGCCGTCGCACTCTTCGCCGGACTCGGCGATGTTGTTTCCGCAGATCGCCGGGTCGCCGAATGCCGTAGCCGTCACCTGGTAGACGCCGCTGCCCGAGGTCCGACGCACGAAAATCGACCATGTGCCTGCGCCGGGATTCGCAAACTCGCACGCACCGTACGCCATGGCCCCGTCCGACTTGCAGTCGAACAGCGTAGCAGTGGCACCAGTCCCGTTGCGGACGAAGAGATCCGGATTCACGCGCCCGTCGTCGGAGTTGAGCGTAACACGCAGCACGGACGGAGCGCCGGTCACTGCAAACGTGTAGCTGTCGTCGAGGTTGCCCGAGCTGAGCGTGCCGCTGAATTCATTGACGGTGACCGCTGCGTCGCCGACCGGAGGAAGTCCTCCGCAGGTGTCGGTCGAATCCGCGCCGATCTGCGTATCGATCCACGTCCGGTTGTAGTAAACGCTCGCGTCCCAGCTGTGGTCGGTCGGCATGCACGTCGCCGAGCTGCCCGCCGACGTAACTCCGACGAGCTCGGTCGCCCCCGAGAAGTCCATGAACAACGGCCCGCCCGAATCGCCGTCGCACGTGTCCGCGTCGGTGCCGGCCGGACCGATGGGCGACGCGTAGTCCCAGCAGACGAGCTTGTCGTTGCTCTCGCCGCCGGTCTGCGAGGTGACGCAATCGGCGGTGACCATGTCGCCGTAATACTTGACGCCGTAGTGGCCGCCGCCGGTGTTGCCGAAACCGGCAATCGTGCCGTCGAGTCCGGTGCCGAGCGCGTCGAGGTCGTGCGTAGTATTGATCGTCGTCGGATCGATGCCGGTCACGGGATCGATGAGCTTGAGGACCGCCACGTCGCGGCCGGAGAAATCCGGATTGTACGAAGGATTGTACGTGACCGAGGAAACGGTCTCGAGGCCGCTGTGCTGGAGGTAGACCCAGTAATGCGACGCCGTCGTATCGTCGACCACGCAGTGGGCGGCGACGAGAAACGTCCTGCAGCCGATGAGCGTACCGCTGCAGATCATCGATGCGTTCGAGCTCGTGATCGCGCCGGCACCGCTGTGGAGCAGCGCGCCCGTGGTCGGGAAGCTCTGCGTCGGAAGGCCATTGATGATCCGGGGGCTGGGACCCGTGACAGATTCCGCGCGCGCAGCACCGGCGCCGCATATCAGCCCGAAAGCCATCGCAGCCGCGACCAGGAACGCGCGTGCACGTTGAGAATGCGTCACGATGAGAATCCCCCGGATCCGGTCCGCGTCCGGCGAACCCGAAGTCCCGACCCTATCTCCAGCAGCTGGCCTGTCGCAAGGCGGATTTCAGATCTTGTCCGGCCCGAGCCTCACCAGCATCTTGCCGCTGTTGTCGCCGCGGAAAAGTCCGATGAAAGCCTTCGGAGCCGCGCCGATGCCTTCCATCACCGTCTGCTGCCAGCGGATCTTTCCGGCGCCGATCCACGGGCCCATCTCCATGTAGAACTGCGGAACCATGTCGATGTAGTCCGAGACGATGAAGCCCTGCATCTTCAGGCTGCGCCCGATCACGTTGACGAGGTTGCGCGGGCCCGGCGGCGCCTCGGTCGCATTGTACATGCTGATCATGCCGCACATGACGAGGCGTCCCTTGCTGTTCATCAGCTCGAGCGCAGTCTCGAGGTGCTCGCCGCCGACGTTCTCGTAATAAATGTCGATGCCTTTCGGACAGGCCTTCGAGACCGAGTCGAACAGCGAACCCGATTTGTAGTTCACGCATTCGTCGGCGCCGGCCACTTCCTTGACCCATTTGCACTTCTCGGCGGAGCCCGCCGAGCCGACGACGCGAAGGCCTTTGATCTTCGCGATCTGCGAAACCACCGACCCCACCGCACCTGCGGCGGCGGAGACGAAAATCGTTTCGCCTTCCTTCGGCTCGCCGATTTTCAGCAGGCTCGTGTATGCGGTGAGGCCCGGCATGCCGAGCACGCCGAGATAGCATTCGAGCGGCGCAAGCGCGGGATCGACCTTGTTGAACATCATTCCGCCGGCGGTCACGTTGTATTCGCGCCATCCGCCGCTCGCGAAACCGCAAACGTAGTCGCCTTCGGCGTATGCAGGATTGCGCGACTTGACGACCTGACCGACCGATCCGCCGTCGAGTACCTCGCCGATCTGGAACGGCGGCACGTAGCTCTTGCGCTCGGTCATGCGCCCGCGCATGTACGGATCGACCGTCATCCAGATGTTGCGCACGACGAACTCGCCGTCGCCGGGCTCCGGCATTTTGGCCTCGACGACGTCGAAATCTTCTTCAACGGGCATGCCGACGGGGCGGCGCTTCAGATGCACTTCGTGGTTCTTTGTCGTCATTGCAGTATCTCCAGTGGAGCCGGCAGGCGTTTGATGAAGCGAACGGGCGCCGGTCTGTTAAAATCAGTGTCTGACCCCGATTTCGCGATTTCAGTACAGGCGGTTCGTATAGCTGTCGACGAGGGCTTCCTCGACCTTCTCGACGACGTCATCGCCGCCGCCCATGCGCTTTGCAAGCTGGCGGCCGAAATTTACGCGATAGCCTTCGGGCCAGGTGCCGGGTTGCCACAGCGCCGAGCGGATGAACGCCTTGCCGCAGTGGAAGAAGCACTCTTCGACGGCAACCCGCGTGACGAGCAGCGCCGGCTTGCCCTTTGCCGAAAGGCGTTCGAGCAGCGCGGGGTCACGGGTGAGCTCGGCCGTCCCGGAAAGCCGCAGCGTTTCGGTCGTGCCCGGCACCACGAAGATCAGTGCAATGCGCGGATTCGAAAGAATGTTGCGAAACCCGAACGCGAGCCGGTTGCCGATGCGCTCGGGAAGCAGCAGCGTCTTCGAGTCTTCGATCGAGACGAATCCGGGTGCGTCACCTTTCGGTGATACGTCGAGCCTGCCGTCGCGATCGGACGTGGCGACCAGCAGAAGCGGCGACTTTGCGATGAACGCCGCGGCGTATTCGTCGACGTGATCGAAGATCTTCTGCTGCACCATCTGTGACGGACTGCCGAGAAGCTCTTCGATCTGCTCTTCGTTCTCTATGCGCCATGCATCGGACATCGCGGCTCGCTCCCCGGCTCGCGCGCTTTCCGGAAGCCGCGAGCGGCAGATCCCTATGGCGGTCCGGTTTCAGGCTCCAGCGATGCAGCCGGACGGCCGAGGCAAAAGGCTTGCAGGCTGATGGTTCAAAGAGGTAGAGACGCGCCTCATGGCTACATCGCGGGTCGGAACCGTTGCTCTTGTCGTCGCCTCGCTGTCGCTGCTCGTCGCGCACGCCACCGAAAGCCAAGCAGCCGCAGACACTTGTGCCCTCGCAGTGTCCTCGCAGGGTCCGCCCAAGGCCGGCGATGCGCTCGGAGTTCTCAAGAGCGCGGTCGGCAGCCGCACGTGTCCGCTGTGCACGTGCGACGTCGATCGCTCCGGAAGAACTACCGCTACCGATGCGCTGCTGACGCTGCGCTTCGCAGTCGGCCAACCCGTCGAGCTCAAATGCGTAGCTTGTCCGGTTCACGCAACGATCGGAGCGGCAGGTGGAACCGTGACGGCCTCCGACGGGCGGTTCGAAGTCGAGTTTCCGCCGGGCGCACTCTCGACCAGCACGGAGATCACCGTCTCGGGCCTTGCACCTTCGCTTCGCGATCCGGCAACCGGCGATTTCGGTGTCACCGACGTGTATGTCGTCGAGCCGCAGGGGCTCGAGCTCAACGTTCCGGCCGAAGGCCGCTTCAACGTCGGTCTGACGACGCTGCCGGACGGAACGCACTCGTACGATCTTTTCAACGTGCTGGCGACCTACCCGGGCGCCGGAGCTTCGCCGCTGCGAGACACGCGCGGAGTGGAATCGGTCGAGTACGTTCGCGTGGCATCGGCCTATGGCGGTGGGTTCTTCTATGTTCCCGGCTCCGACGTCGCTTTGAGAATCGGACTCGGGCATCTCGGCGAGTATGACTTTTCACCGCAGGCCCGCTTCGACGCATACGTTCCCGAGGTGCTTTCCGTCGGCGCGAAGACTTTCGTGACCGGCAATTTTACCGCTTATCCGACCCTCGGGAGCTACTCGGCGCTCTTTACCGACCAGACGGCGAACGGGTTCCTGCCGTTTACCGGTACGCCGCTGATGACGGACCCGATCGTGTACGACTCGTTCAGCTCTGCGCTGCTTCGGATGCCGTACACGTGCGACTCGCCGGGAACGTTTTCGTTCGATGGCCAGTTCCGCATCCAGGTCCAGCTCGAAGAGACGACGCAAGAAGACACGGCCGACGTCGAAGGCGAAGTCGAGTGTACCGAGCCCCTCGTGCTCGGCAGCCACCTGTTCCCGTGGGCGTGCCTCGGCACGACCGACGCGCTGACCGATCTTGTTGCCGGAGCGAAGATCGTATGTCCGGTCAGCGGGCCGACGCAGAGCGGTTACGCGATCTATCAGCCGGAAATCGACGAAGACGACGAGCCGTTCGCGATCCAGATCGGCGGCTTCGTCCTCGACAGCGGTGCGCAGTACAAACTCGCGATCATGAAGGATCCCGGCGGCGGCGAGGAAGATGCGTTCTTCACGGCCGGCGAAGGCTACCAGTTCCTGCGCTTCTCGCAGAAGGGCGTCGACGTGATCGGCACCGATCCGCTCAAGCGCGCATGGTACGACATCGCTCCGACGATCGTGCCGGGCGTACATCCTTCGGTGCTGATGACCAACTCGACCGAGGATTCGTTCTATCGCGCCGAATACGACGGCTCGGCCAATACGGTCACGCCGCTGAAGATCCTCGATCATCAGGCGCTGACCAAGATGGGCCTCGGCGAGCTCATTTCCGGAAAACTGATGACGCCGACCGGACCCGTCATCGGCATCACCGGCGCGATCGGACAGAGCCCGGGCTCGATCTTCGTCCACGATCTCGTGAATCCGACCGCCGCGGTCACGATCGTCGGGCCCACCGGAAAGGGCCCGGAATGCATTCACTGCGACGCCGGACTCTGCGCGGTGACCAACGGCCTCGACGATTCGATGACGATCGTGAAGTGGGGAGGCCCGGGGCCGGCGAGCATTCTCGGAACCGTTGCGATCGGCGACCTTCCGAACGGCTCCGAGGTGCGATGGCTCGGCGGGAGCCGTCATCTCGTGCTGACGACGGGGCGCCTCGACAGCTCGGTCACGCTGACGGTGATCGATACCGAAGCCGACGATATCGTCGAGTCCAAAGTAACGATGCCGACACCGAACGGATGCGCGTTCCCGGCGTTCATCGATTTCCTCGACGAGAACGACAGCGTCGTCTTCTCGTGTCAGAACCCGGGCAGGATTGGAGTGCTGAGGGGCGTGGTCCCGCACTGACGGTCGCAGCGACCGCTCATCGACTCCGGCGAAAAGCGGTCAGCCCTGCTGCGGGCGCCGCTCGCCGGTCATCCTTTCGCGCTGCTCGTCGTCGGACTCGTGCTCGGTCGGCAGCACGTTCTCGATCCGCACCTGCTCGACGTGCCGGTCTTTCATCGAAAGCACGGTGAGCCTGCGCTCGCCGATCTCGATCGTATCGCCGTACTCCGGCAGGCGATCGAGAATCTCGGCGAAAAGACCGGAGACCGTGTTGGTCTGCGTATCGGCGGGAACCTCGAGGGCCGTGGCCTTCTCGATGTCCGACAGCGACGTCAGGCCGTGGGCTTCCCAGTGATCGCCGATCATGCGGACGGCGTATTCCGAGACTTTCTCGTCGAGCTCGTCGGCAATGTCGCCGACGATTTCCTCGAGCAGGTCTTCGAGCGTGACGAGGCCGGCGAACTCGCCGTACTCGTCGACCACGCAGGCCATGTGGTTGCGGCTCGCGCGCATCATCTCGAAGAGCTTCTGGACGGGGATGGTCTCCGGTACGAACAGCGGCTGGCGGACGAAGCGGCGCAGGTCCTGCCAGGGTTCCTCTTCGCCGGCGAGCGCGGCATTGAACAGGTCCTTGGCAAGAACGATTCCGACCAGCTTGTCGATGCTGCCGTCGATCAGCGGAAACCGGGAATGCCCTTTCTCGCGCATCACGCGCGCGTTGGTGTCGGCATCGGCCGACGCGTCGAGCAGGTCGACCTGGCCGCGCGGCAGCATGACTTCGGCGGCGGTGCGGTTGCCGAACTCGAACATGTTCTGGAGCATCTCGGCTTTGCCGGTGTCGAGCTCGCCGTGCTCCTCCGAGGTCTGGATCACGTCGCGGATCTCGTCGTCGGTCAGCACGTCGGCGTGCGTTGCCTGCTGCACGCCGAATCGCGACAGAACGGCGCCGGTCGCGGCATTCAGAGTCCAGTTGAGCGGATACGTGAACCGGTAGAACAGATGGAGCGGATACGCGATCCACAGCGCAACCGGCTCCGGCTTCCGGATCGCGAACGTTTTCGGCACCTGCTCGCCGATCACGATGTGCAGCGACGAGAACACGACGAACCCGATCAGGAAGCTGGTGGTGCGAATGCTCTCCGGCGACAGCGAGGTCGCATGGAAGACCGGCTCGAGCAGTGCGCTGACGGCCGGCTCGCCGACCCAGCCGAGCCCGAGGGAAGCCATCGTGATTCCGAGCTGGCACGCGGCGAGGTAGGCCTCGAGGTTATCGCGGATGTACCCGTTGAGCTGGGCGCGCGACGAGCCGTCTTCGGCGAGCGCGTCGAGCCGCGCGGGCTTGGCTTTGACCAGGGCGAACTCGGCCGCGACGAAAAATCCGTTGGCGGCCAGCAGCCCGAGTACGATCAGTAACGTTTCCAGTTGTCCGGACATGGCTCCTCGCAGCGAGGGCCGGGAGTATACGTGGCTGGCATGGAGATGCAGCCGCCGGCGGTCCGCCCTGGCAGTCCGCCGATTTCCTGCGAAAAACCGCCGCAGGTGCGGATTCGGTCAAAAGTCCGAGCCTGTCGGCTTCTCGCGCGTCCGGTCAATTGCCGGACGCAGCCTCGAGAAGCTCATCGATGCTGTCGACGCTGTCGAAGCGCAGAGGGTCGAACTCGTCGGCATGGATCTCGATGCCGAAACTCTCCTCGAGCGCGACGAGGATGGCGACGACGTCGAGCGAGCTGATCCGTCCGGAGACCACCAGGGAATCGGTGTCCGTGAGCGGAAGCTCGTCGCCGGCCTCGGCAAGAGCGCGCGCCACGATGCGGCGGATCTGTTCCTTTCGTGAGCTCATCGGCGAAGCTTCGGCAGCTATCTCATCGCCCGGCACAAAACCACGGCGTCGTCGTCACGGCACGAACAGGCTGAGGTAGACCGCCGCATAGTCGGACAGGTCGTACGGCGTCTGCACGTCGAGAAGCCCGAGCAGGCAGTAGAAGAAAAGCACACCGACGGTGGCGCCCGCTCTGCGCAGGCCTTGTGGATGGCGGCGGTGACGCGCGAGCAGGCGAACCTGCGAGATCGCGATGCCGACGCCGAGGATCAGCGCGTACAGTGCGTACGTGCGGTACGCGAACAGCGCAGGAAAAAACCCGAGACTGTAGATCCGGTCGCTGTCGCGAAAGAAATGGAACAGGAAGTTGCCGAAACCCGCGGCCATCACCGTAGCGACGAACAGCCGCACTTTCGGCTGCGAACGGAAGAACCCGAGGTAGGTCGGATAGAAGAAGAACGTCGCGAGCAGCTCCTTGAAGTAAAAATAGAAGCGGTTGTAGAACTCGGCGATCGACGTCGACAGCAGCGGCCGGTCGGTGTTCGGCGCCGCGTCGTAGCCGGCCATCCGGCACGTGGCCACGATCGAGTTGCCCCACGTCGTCATGTGCAGCACGGTCATGACGAATTCGGCGAGCATCGAAGCCCAGCGCGTCGCAAACGGCAGCGGCTCGCCGCGCGCCTGATACTCGAGAAGCGCAGGAATCGGCGGCAGGCCTTCGGGCGGAAGCCACCAGAGCAGGCGACCGGCGACGCCTCCAATCGGCCCGTGCGGCGCGTAGACCGCGAAACGGAACGCGTTCATCACGAAGAACAGCAGCGTGCACCACGCCATCAGCTGCAGCCCGCGCAATTGCACGCGTGCGAGCGTTTCGGCGTCGCGTGCTTCGACGCGCTCCAGATAGGCTGCGCCTTTGCCGATCGGAACGTTGCTGAATCCCCAGAACGGCCGCCAGTAACCGAGCTGACGGGTGGCCGGCGGCGCGCCGCGAAGCTTCGTCTCCGAAGCCGCGTACGCGAAAAACCAGAGATAGCTCGCGAGGCACATCGAAAGCGACGTTACGACGAACCACGCGCCGCCGTTGATCGGAAGATCGCCGGCCACGACGAGAAGCGCCGTCAGCAGGAGCACGAGGATCAGAACCGGCCGCCGCGCGAAGAGCGATTTCGGCTTTCGGCGAATGAGCTCGACGTAACCGCAGCCGAACGCGAGCGTTGCGATGACCGCGAACGGCCACAGAGGCATCCAGGATGAAGCAAAATGCCACGATGCGAGCGCGCCGAGCCGGTCGATGTCGAGCGGCGGCGAAAATGCGATGACACCGATCGTCGCGATCGCCAGGATTACGCGCCGGTGCTGCGGAAGAAGCGATGTGACGACGAGCCCGAGCGCCACGGCCGGCCACGCGGCCGCGTTGCTCACCGCCAGCAGCGCCGTGTAAGCCGCAACCATCGCGAGGCGGCCCGCCGGTGTCGCGAGAAATTTCCAGCGCGCCGCCGGCGAGCGCTGGTCGCGCTCTTTGGGCGAGCGCTGGTCGCGGACTTCGGACGAGCGCTGGTCGCGGACTTCCGGCGAGCGCTCATCGCGCTCTTTGTTCGACGCGCTCATCGCGTCTCGTCGAGCATCGCGCCGAGCGCGGCGCGGTCGATCTTGCCGTTTGCCGAGCGCGGCAGCTCGTCGACCTCGACGATGCGGCGCGGAACCATGTACGGCGGAACCAGCTCACGCAGCCTGTCGCGGATCGCGGCAACGGGCACGTTCGCCCCGCAGACGAACGCCGCGACGCCGGCGGCATTGCCGCTGACGACGGGCCACGCGATCGCCGTGACCGCATCGGTTCCACTCGCCGCGCGAAGATGCGCCTCGAGATCCTCGAGCTCGACGCGGTGACCCATGATCTTCACCTGGTGATCGGTGCGCCCGAGGCAATGCAGGACTCCAGCTTCGTCCCGGTAAGCGAGATCGCCTGTCCGGTACCAGCGGCGGCGCCCGAGGCGCGGATGGTCGAGCTCCGGAAAGCGGCGGGCGGTCTGCTCGTCATCGTCGAGATATCCGGCGGCGAGCTGCGGTCCCGACAGTGCGAGCTCGCCGATCTCGCCGTCGGAAAGGAAGCGGCCGCCTTCGCCGACCACTTCGGCTTCCATCTCCGGATACGGCCTGCCGATCGCGACGGTTCCGCGTCCCGGCGTCTCAAGGAGCGGATCTGCGACGCGCTGCACGGTGCACGCAACGGTCGCTTCGGTCGGTCCGTACTGATTGTCGACGACGCTTGCCGGCGCAGCGGCCTGCCAATCGCGCGCAGCCTTGGCGGGCAGCGCTTCGCCGATGAAGAACGACACGCGCAGCGACGGAAACATGCCCGCGTCGAGCATCTTCATGCGCGACAGCATCGCGATGACCGACGGGACCGATGTCCAGACGGTGAGCTTTTCCCTTCGGATGAAGCCGGCCGGCGCCATCAGCTGCGACTCGGGAACGACGACGACGCAGGCACCGCCGGCCCACGCGGCGAACATCTCGAACACCGACACGTCGAAGGATGTTTCGCAGAACTGCCCGGCGCGGTCGCCCGGATGAATGCCGTACTGCTCGCGCACCGCCGACAGGAAACACGCCACGTTGCCGGCGGTAACCACGACACCCTTCGGCACGCCCGTGGTCCCCGACGTGAACATGATGTAGGCCGCGTGGTCCGATGCGACCGGCACCGGAAACCCCGCGCTCGACGCATCGCCGGTCGCGTCGGGTGATACGGACGTGAGCACGTGCGGCGGCAGGCTCCCGCGGATCCGCGAATCGGCCAGGTGCGCGGCGGCAGCAGCGTCGACGATCAGCGCAGAAAGCCGCGCACGCTCGAGAATCGACGCAATGCGTGCTGCGGGCTGCCTGGGATTGATCGGCACGTACGTTCCGCCGGCGCACGCCGCGCCGAGGATGCCTGCGTAGGTCTCGAGGCTTCGACTCGCGAGGATGCCGACACGCGGAGCGTTGCCGGCCGAAGCGCGAAGCCATCCGCCAACCCGCGTCGTGACCTCACCGAGCCCGGCATACGTCCACGTGCGATCGCCGACGATCAGCGCAGGAGCCGCAGGTTGCGATTGCGCATGGGCCAGCGCGGCGCCGGCAAGGTTGAGCATTGGCTGCGTGGGCACCGCGGAAAGATGGGAATCGTCGGCCATGGCATTCGGGCGCGGGACCGATACCAGATGGCTCGCCGTCACACCATGCGCCCGCCGGTTTCATTGACACGACCCATGCGCCTCCATACAGCAGCGCGATGTCGGCGAGGCAGGTTCGCAGCCACGCCGCCATTCTTCGCGGCATCGCGGTGCTGCTCGGCGTCTGCGAGCTGGCCAGCCGCGCATCGATCACTCCCGGTCTTCTCCGCGGCGGAATCGCTCCGCTGCTCGCGCTTCCGTTCTTTGCTCCGAGCCTGGTCGGGTCGTTCGCGTCGCAGCTGCTGCTCAGGCCGCGGCGCAGCGAGCTGATTGCGACGGCGGTCGCGGCGATCCTTCTGGCCGCGCCGATCTATCTCTACGATGCCGGTCCGCATCCGGCTGTGAGCTCGGCGGCGTGCGCGCTCGGCCTGGGTTCGATCGCATCGCTCGTCGCAGCTGCCGTCCGGGCGCGCGGCTCCGAACGTCAGGACGTGCTCGAGGTGCTGCTGCCGGCACTGATCCTGCCGGGCTTCGTGATCCTCGCGCATCCGATGATCTATCTGACCGCGGCACTGTGGCCGACCACGTACGACCATCGCATGTATCTCGCCGACGCAGCGTTCGGCGCGCCGCTCAGCTTCGTCGTCGGCCGCTTCACCGCGTCTGTTCCGCTGCTCAACGATGTGTGCCTCGGCGTCTACGTGTGCCTGCCGCTCGCGCTGATGCTGGTGCATGCGTTGCGGCGCCGTGCGGGCGTGCGGTCGAGCGACGCGCTGGTCGCGTTCGTGGCGGTGACGATCGTCGGTTACGCCGGATATCACCTCGTGCCCGTGACCGGCCCGATCTACGCGTTCCCGGACAGCTTTCCTCACGCACCGCCGGATCCGGCGACGCTCGACGCCAGCCGTACGCTGGCCGCGGCGATGCCGCGCAACTGCATGCCGTCGCTTCACAGCGCATGGGCGCTGCTGGTGTGGTGGAACGCGCGGCCGCTCGCCGGCTGGATGCGTGCGCTGGCGGCGGCGTTCCTCGCGATCACGCTGCTCGCCACCGTCGGGCTCGGATTTCATTACGTGGTCGACGTCGTCGCGGCGTTCCCGCTGACACTGGCAGCGCAGGCCTGGGCTACGCGCGTGACGAGCGAGCGCCTGCGGCGCATGGCGATCGCTGCGGGCCTTGCGATGACGCTGGCGTGGATCGCGATGGTTACCTGGAGCGACGTCTTTCTGGCGTTGCCGGCGCCGGCACTGTGGCTGGTCGCGGGGGCCGTCGTCGCGATCTCGTCGGTCCTCCAGCGCAGGATCCACGCGGTCCGACTCGAGGAGGACGTTGCGGAACGCGCGCAGCCGCCGGCGCTTTCGTGGCCCGCGCGCGGCGCGGCACTGGCACTGGTGCTGCTCGGCGTCGCGGACCTGCTGCATCACCGGATGCTTTCGAATGCCCTCGTGCTCGTCGTCGGCGACGTGCCCGCGATGCGAGCCTGGCTGTCGGTCCTCGTTCTGGCTGGTATCGCCATCGGCGCCGGTGCGAGCGGCCGGCTGCTCGCGGCGTTCACGGATCCGCTTCGCGTTGCTGCGGCAGGGGCGGCGAGTGCGGCCGCGTTCGGCGTCGTTTCGGTCCAGGTACTGCCTTGGATCGAGAGCCAGCCGGGCGCGGGTGATGCGTTCCGGTTTCTCTCCGCTGCGCTTCTGATCCTGCCGGGTGCGATTGCCAGCGGTGTGGTCATCGCAGCGGTCGCGCGGCAGCTCTGGATCGAGGACGAACGGCCGGGCCGTGCAACGGGGCTGGCGATCGCACTTCCGCTGCTCGGAGCGGGGATCGGTGCAATGGCGACGGCGTATCTGGTGCGCCCGACGCTGGTCTTCCACCACATTGCGCTCTGTTTTTACGCGGCTGCTGTTGCGGTTGCCGCTGCTGTTGCGGTTGCGAGAAAGGCAGCGCCGCTACAGTGCGAACGGCATGTACCGGCGGCGGCGCACGGCGGCGCCGCGATCGCCGCGATCTGGATCGGAGGTCTGATCGCGACGTTTGCGCACCTGCTCACCGCGGCGCTCGGCGACACCGTGTATTCCCGGGATCAGGTTGCGGCCGCAGTCCTTGCCGGCGTCGGTGGCGGCGCGCTCCTCGCATGGCAGCTTCTCGTCGAACGCGATGCCCGCAGGCTTCTCGCATGCTCGGCCGCGACGCTGCTTGCCGTGACGACACTGCAGCTTCCGTTGTGGAACGACCTGCCTGGCTACTTCGCTTCGTTCGAAGGCTACATCGACCGTTACCAGATGATGACGGTATTCCGGCAGCGTGAGTTCGTGCGGCTTTTCGCTGCGCTGTTCTTCGCGCTTCCGGCGATGCTGTGTGCAGGGACGCTGCTGACGTCTGCCGCTGCCGTTGCTGCCGGGGATCGAAGGCGTGCGCCCGACGGGTTCTCCCTGATCGCGACGATCGCGTTGACCGGCGGCATTCTCGGCGCACTTGCAGCCCGGTTCATGCTGCTTTCCGCATTCGGCCCGCGCGCGGTGCTTGCGGCTCTGATCGGCACCGGCCTCGCGCTCGCGCTGATCCCGCTGCGACTGCTCGACGGCGGGGCGCGCCGCTCGTGCGTTGCAGCGCTCGCACTGACGGCAATTCTTCTCTCGTTTGTCGCGAGCCGTTTCGATGCCGATCGCCTTGCTTCGACGAGTGGGCTCACGTTCCGCGCGGAGCTGCCCGGCGAGGTCGTCGATCGTGCATACGGCAGCAGCGGGCTGGTCACGGTTCACCGGCCGGCCGGCGGCGACGGAAAAATCCTCCGCGTCAATGGTCTCGTCGAAGCGGAAAGGCGCGACGGAATCGTGCCTTCGCCGCGCGAGATGGCCGGCCTGCTGCGGACCGCGGGTCGCGAGCGGGCGCTCGTGATCGGACTCGGCAGCGGCCGTTCCATTCGCATTCTCGAAGATGCCGGCTTCGCGCACGTGATCGTGGCCGAGCCGAATGCTGCAATCGTCGTGATGGCTGCAACGCATCTCACCGGCATCGGCGATGCGGCCAGGATTTCAATTCTCACGACCGACGGGCGAAGCGTGCTTCAGGCGAGCGATACACCGTTCGACCTGGTCGCGATCGACAAGCCGCAGATCTCGGTGCCGGAGACGGCCTCGCTGTGCACGCGCGATTTCTACCGGATCGTCGCCGCCCATCTCACAGCCGCTGGAGTGATGCAGCAGGATCTTGCGCTCGAAAGGCTTTCGGCCGTCGGGCTGACGTCGGTGCTCGCATCCGCGCGCCAGGCGTTCGGTGGCGTACACCTTTACTTCCTCGGGACGCATGCAACGCTCGTTGCGTGCCGCGGCGACTGCGCAGCGCCGCCGGATTCGGCGGACAACGATGACGTTCTCGCGGGCGTCGCCGACCGCATGACGCAAGATGCGCCGTCCATGGACGAGGGCGGCCGGCTCGAACCCGCCGATATCGATCGATTGCTGTCCGCGATGGCCGGGCGCCTCGGCGTTACGCCCGAGGCCCTCGCCTCGACCGATCGCGATCTGTTCCTGACGTACCAGGCACCGTACAGCTTCGTCACCGCCGGCAAGACTCCGGAAAGCCTGAGACTGCTCGCGCAGTATGCGCGCAAAAGCGCGAGCGCTCAGTCGCCGGCTGCGACGTTCTGAAGCCGAGCCGCGGCAAGCCTGCTCGATGATGCGGATCGCGGCGGCAGGCCTGCGACCAGACGCATCGGCGAAACTTCGTAGCCGAGACCGAGCGGATAGTCGGGCGCCACCGATGCCGGGTCCGTCCAGGTCCCGAACATGCGATCCCAGAACGTGAACAGGAAACCAAAGTTGGTGTTGCCGAGCTTCGTGTCGCGCGCGTGATGCACGAGATGGGATTCGCCGGTCACGAAGACCCAGTTGATCGCCCGCGGAAGCCTGACGTTCGAATGGATCAGGCTGTTGTGGACGACGCCGTACGCGAGCACGAGCCACAGGACGTAGCCTTCCGGCGAGAAGAACACCTGCACGATGAGGCTCGGGATCCCGAGCAGCAGGAAATGCACGGGGCTGCCGCGCATCCCCGAAGCCCAGTAGAGATTGCGCGAGCTGTGATGGAACGCGTGCGTCGACCACAGCCATCGGGCGTGATTCAGCCGGTGCATCCAGTACGCGATGAAATCGACGACCAGGAAGTAAAACAGTCCCGCTTCGAGCGGAGTCAGCGTGAGCAGGTAGTGATAGCCGCCGGAGACGAACGGCACCCACTGGATGCTCGAGATCGCCGGGAACGCGACTGCCGCGATGGCGATCTGCGTTACGAGCGCAACGACCAGCGCGACGACGTCGAGCACGACTTCCTTGTCGTCGTCGAAGACCCGGATCGGCCACCACGCCGCCGCAAGCTGCAGCGCGAAGCCGGCCAGAATGAAGGAACAGATGAAGCCCATCGAGCCGGCGTCGTTACTATGCCGTCCGGCCGGCAGTCAAGCCCGTCGCGGCGCTGCGTCCGTTCGCGATGCTACGGCGCCGCTTTGATGTTGACGCTGACCGTCGCCGTGAGCGGATTGCCGTCCGCATCGGTCGCATCTTCGACCACGACCGAAAAGTCGCTGGCCACGGCAGAATCCGGCGGAGTGTTGTGGAAGAGGCACTCGACGATGTCCTTCGGTGCGCTGAATCCGGTCAGCGCGACGATTCCGAGTCGGAGATCGTGAGTGTCGTCGAAGTCGTTCGGCGCGAACAGGGCGCCGTCGACCTTGTTGGTGCATTCGACCGCTGCACCGCTGCCGACGAATTCGCCCGGCGCGTTCGTGTAGTCGGTACGCAGCTGCATCGAGCCGAGGACACCGGTCGCAGAATCGACGTGGAAGACCACGATGACGTTCTGGCTGCCTGCGATGGTCGTCGTCGTGACGGTGGTTGTGGTCGTGGTGTCCCCCGGCAGCGTGCTCGACGTCGTCGAGGTCGTCGAGCTGGTGGATGTGGTCGACGGCAGCGTGGTTTCAAAGGTGGTCGACGTCGTCGTGGTGCTTGCCGCGCACTCATACGAATGGTCGCAGTTCGGGTCGCTGCAGTCGACGAGGCGGTCGTCGTCGTTGTCTTTGCCGTCCGAGCAGTTCTCGCAGAAGTACGGGTCGTCGTCGCGGCTCGCGCACATCGGCGGCGTGTCGTCGCAGCGGTTGGTCGTGCACGAGCATTCGGCGTCCATCTGCGTCTGCATCAGCCCGACGTCGATCTTGGAAAAGCCGCAATCGAAGAGCCCGGTGGTCGGAGGGATCGCGCAATCGTCGATCGTGACACGCAGCGTCCTGCCCGAATCGAGCTCCGCGAACGAAATGTTGCAGGCGCTGTCGAGAAGGGCATGGGCCCGGCAGTCGATCGATCCGTCGGAGGTGTGCGCAAGCACGGCGAAGGCGCCGGCGATGTCCACGTCGACGACCATGTTGTCGCACTGGCCCGCGCCGTTGATTCCGAAGTTGACTCGCTCTTCGAAGTTCCCGTCGCCGCTGCAGCTTGGCAGCAGGGCGGCCAGACAGACGAGTGCGACTCCAGCTCGGACGGTACGAATAGACAGCATCGGGTTTTTCCTCCCCTCGGGCGCCGGCCTTGTACCGCTGCGGCGGGGTTGAGTCGAGAAGGCCTTAGACGAGACCGACCGCGTCGAGCATGACTTCGATCGGAGCTTTCCTGCCGGTGAACAGGCGAAACGCCGCTGCGCCCTGGTGCACGAGCATGTGGCGGCCGTCGACGAGCGGCCTGCGGGCAATGCGGGCGAGATCGAGGAACGGAGTCAGGCCGCGTCCGTAGGCGAGGTCGAAATGGACGCAGTCCCTCGGCGTCGCCGCCGCGTCGTAGCGGAGGTACGCGCCGCCTTTCAGTCCGACGGGTGTGCAGTTGACGACGAGGGTGCGCGTGGCGAGCATCGCCTTGTCCTCGAGCGCCGCGAGCGGGACGGCGGCCGCGCCAAATTCCTTTGCGAGGCGGGCGGCCTTCGAAACGGTGCGGTTGGCGAGGAGGACTTCCTTTGCGCCGCCGGCCTTCAGCGCGTGCAGCACGGCGCGTGCACTGCCACCGGCGCCGATCACGAGGGCGCGCGCGCCCTTTGTCTTCTCTCCGTGGGAACGCAGCGCCGCGGCGAAGCCTTCGGCGTCGGTGTTCTCGCCGATGATCTCATTGCCGTCCTCGCCGCCGCGGTAGATCGTGTTGACCGCGCCGATGGCGGACGCGGTTGCGGTCACGCGATCGACGAGGCGGACGACGTCCTGCTTGTACGGAACGGTGACGTTGAAGCCGACGATGCCGAGCGTGCGCATGGCGCGTACGGCCCCGCGGATTCCGTCCGGCGCCGTGCGGAACGGAACGTAGACGTAGTCGAGCCCGAGCGCCGCGTAGGCGGCGTTGTGCATGCGCGGCGACAGCGAGTGGTCGACCGGGTTGCCGAGGATGCCGACGACGCGGGTCGTCCCCTCGACCGCCGTGGTCGCTACGCTCTTCGTGCGCGTCGCCATTGCGATCCCGGGGAGGCCGCTGTCCTCGCACACGACCCGCGGATTGTCAGGCTTTTTTTAATTGTACCTGTCCCCTTTTTATTTCGTCAGCGCGGCGTGGGCGGCGGCGAGCCTTGCGACGGGGACGCGGTATGGGGAGCACGAGACGTAGTCGAGGCCGATGCGGTCGCAGAAGATGACCGAGCGCGGGTCGCCGCCGTGCTCGCCGCAGATGCCGAGCTTGAGGCCGGCCTTGACGCTTCGGCCCTTGTCGGCCGCGATCTGCATCAGCGCTCCGATGCCGGACTGGTCGATGGTCACGAACGGATCGTCGTCGAGCACGCCGCTGTCGACGTACTCGGGCAGGAACCTGCCCGCATCGTCGCGCGACAGGCCGAAGCCCATCTGCGTAAGGTCGTTGGTCCCGAACGAGAAGAAGTCTGCGTGGCGCGCGATCGCGTCGGCGACCAGCGCGGCGCGCGGCACTTCGATCATCGTGCCGACCGTGTACGCGAGCTTCTTCTTCTTTTTCACGAGCACGGCTTCGGCGGTCTCGATGACGAGCGCGCGCAGGCGCTTGAGCTCGCTCTCGGTCGCGACCAGCGGGATCATGATCTCCGGCAGCACCTTGGTGCCCTTGGCCGCGACTTCGACCGCGGCTTCGATGATCGCGCGCGTCTGCATCGCGTAGATTTCCGGATACGTGATGGCGAGCCGGCAGCCGCGGTGGCCGAGCATCGGGTTGAACTCGTGCAGCGCCTGGCCGGTCTGCTCGAGCGCGGCCTTCTTGAGGCCGGTCTTCTTCGCGAGCTCGGCATACTCCTCGTCGCTGTGCGGCAGGAACTCGTGCAGCGGCGGATCGAGCAGGCGGATCGTGACCGGCAGGCCGTTCATCGCCTTGAAGATGCCGGCGAAATCCTTGCGCTGGTACGGCAGCAGCTTGGCAAGGGCTTTCTCGCGCGCTTCGAGCGTGGTCGCCAGAATCATCTCGCGCACAGCATCGATGCGGTCGCCCTGGAAGAACATGTGCTCGGTGCGGCACAGGCCGATGCCTTCGGCGCCGAACTCGCGCGCAACCTCGGCGTCGTGCGGCGTATCGGCGTTGGTGCGCACCTTCAGGCGTCGCGCCTTGTCGGCCCAGCCCATGAGCTTGCTGAAGTCGCCGGAAACCTTGGCCTGCGTGGTCGGAACCTGTCCGAGGTAGACCGAGCCGGCAAGGATCATCTCGCGCATCGGCTCGATGTGGTCGAAGAACATGTGCTCGGTGC
>DATNBU010000017.1:300000-382095 GCA_035571835.1 Candidatus Limnocylindrales bacterium
TAGACGAGGAGCGCGCCGCCGGCTCCGTACGGTACCGCGCCGTTGGCGGCCACGCGGACGTCCGAGGCGATCGTTACCTTTCCTCCCGCCTCGAGATCCACCTCACCACCGTTGCCGCCTCCATCGTCGCTGAAGTAGCTGCTGCCATAGCCGTTCGCGAGCAGCGAGAACGTCCTGTTTCCGTCGACGAGGATATCGCGGTCGGCGATTGCGGTGATTCGACCGCCCCATCCTCCATTGGTCCGGGAGCTCACGTTGATCCGCGCGGCGATCGTGATGTCGCGCCCGGCGGCCAGTTCCAGACCGTCGACGTCGTAGTAATTGCTGCCGGTCAGATCGATCGGCGCCGAGATCACCGTATCCTGCGAAGCGTCGATCGAGACGTGCCCGCCTCGCCAGAGATTTGCGGTCGCCCGGATCTCTCCGCTGATGCTGGCGTCTCCGTCGAGCGCATGGACCGTCAGGCTGCCGGCCGCGTAATCCGCAGAACAAGACAGGTCGACGTCGCCAGCGATCGACACCGAGCCTGCCGCGCGCAGCGTAACGCTGGCAGGAGCGTCCGAGCGCCCGTCGATGCCGCCGCCGATCATGATCGAACCGTCGCCGACCGTGCACGTACCGAGGTCGCAATCGGCGTCGTCGGCGCACGCGACGCTGGTTCCCTCGTGAAGGCGCGAGCAGGTCGGCTGCGAGCCGCATGCGCCGAAATCACAATCGGCGTTGGTACTGCAGGAGAAATAGCTCTCGGAGTTCGTACAGCTGGAGCCGTTGCAGGGACCTGCCTGGCAACGATCATCGGAAGTGCATATCAACTGTGCATTGCCCGAGCAGCGGTAGTAACCGCAGGTTCCGAGCTGGCAGCTGGCGTTCGTTTCGCAGGTGTCCGCCGGGCCGCCGGTCGAACAAAGACGTCGTGTCGTGATCGTGATCTTTCCGCTTTCGGTCTGGCCGGAGCCAAGCGTGACGCGCGATCGGATGGCCGGTTCGGTCGTCGCGGCATGGAACAGTCCGCTCAGGATCGTTCCTTCGCCGTCGCCGAAATTCAGCTGACCGGCGCCAGTCACGTTGACCGTGCGCGTCTGGAAGTCGAGGACCGCTCCGTCAGTTACGTCGACCGGACCGGTGATATTGCAGGGATCGGCGTCGCTCGCACAGACGTCGTCGGCGATAGTTGCCGTAAGCGCATGCGCGTGTGCGGCGGACAAAAGAATGACGGCGCAGGCCGCCGCGACGGCTCCGTACCTTCGGATTTGCATGGCGGCGGTCCCCTTGCGATCGATGCGCTCGTGTCGCGCGTTACAACACTACTTCCGTGCTCGAGCCAAAAACCAAGCCTGGTCGATCCGCACCAGCCAATTCGACGAGGACGCGAGTCGATAACGACAGATCTGTACCTGCTTACGGCGCCGGCGTTTCCGTAGTCGAGAACGGCGCAGTGCCGAGGCCGGTGCCGTTGAAGAGATTCGCCCAAGTCGGGAAGTGATCCCACGCGTAATGCACGACGGTCGGCGCGGCGATCGCATCGTTCCAGACCACGACTTCGTTGCCCTGGATCTCGGCCTCAGCCCACACGAAATTCTCTCCGTCTTCGGAGATCGAGAATCCCTGCAGCGGGCCGCCTTCGGCAACGAGACCTTCGGCGGTGTTCGGCTTGAAGCGAAGACGCACGCGACCGGCAGCTTCGAGCGTCATCGACGCGTAGATCGGACCCGAATACGCGAAGCTCTCGCCGTATGCGCTGCCGCCGAGCGCGGCGTTGGCGAGGCGGTAGCCGTAGAGCTCGCGGTCCTTCGGATGCACCGCGCCTTCGACGTCGACCGACACCATCAGCGTCGTTGCCGGCTCGCTGAGCCCGTTGAACGTCGCCTGGCGCATGCGCACGGCAATGCCTTCCGCAGGCGGCGCGAGCGGCAGCGGAGCAACGGTTTGTTCGAGCTGCAGCCCGCCGCCGGTCGGAAGCTGCACGAGCACGAACGGAATGTTCCCGCTCTGCCAGTCGGCACGCCACGATCGAATGAGCGCGGGCAGCAGGTGATAGAAAATATCGATGTTGCCCGGATGCTGGCGCGCGAGCTTCAGATCCTGTTCGCCCTGCCAGTAGAGAACTCCGCGGATTGCGTACCCGGCAAACGGCTGCACCTGCCGCTCGTATTCGTCGCCCCAGCTGTCCCACGTCGAAACGATCGCCTGCACGTCCGGATCCGGATCCGATGCGGCCGACGGCGACAGCCAGTTGCGCATCGACGTGCCGCCGGCTGCGCGATTGATCAGACCGATCGGCACGCCGAGCTCGGCATTGAGCTCGCGCGCGAACGCGAACGCCATCGCCGACGGTCGCTCGTCCCACTGGCCGCCGCGACCCATCGTGCGGATGGTCGGGTACAGGTCGAGCTCGCTTTGCCGCGGTCGGCGTATGACGAGGTTCGATTGCCCCGCGCATACCCAGACATCGCCGGCGAGAACATTGCCGATGGTGATCGTGTTGTTGCCATGCACGACGAGCTCGTACGGGCCGCCGGCAGCGACCGGATCGAGCTCGACCCGCCACGTGCCGTTGGCAGCCGCGACCGTGCTCTTGGTCTGCGAAGCGATCGTGACTTCGACCGCTTCGCCGGGATCCGCCTTGCCGAAAACCGGAACGACGGCATCGCGCTGCAGCACCATGCCGTCCGAGAACAGCGACGGCGGCTCGCCCTTGGACGAATCGAGCGCGAGACTTACGTCGGCGCCCGCGCGCGCCGGGCCGAGCGTTACGACAAGCGCTGCAGCCGCCACGATGGAAAGGCCGCGAACGCCGCAGAGGCCCGCAGACCGGAGCGCAATGCGGATAAATGAGCGGACGGAAATCATGCGCCCGGCTTTACGGCCACGGGGCCGGCGCGGCGTCGGTCGTGAACGTCGGGCAGCCGAGCTCGCCGATTTCGGAGTAATTGAACAGATTGGCGAACGTGTAGTCCTCGTCGTAGCCGTAGCGGACTTCGACCGGAGTCGGAACGTCGTCGCTCCAGACGACGACTTCTTCGCCCTGGATTTCGGCGTTCGCCCACACGTAGTGCTGGCGATCGGCGGTAATCGAGAATCCCTGCAACGGACCGCGCGAGTGCAGCTCGTTTGCGGTGTGCTCGCGGAAGCGGATGCGGACCTTGTTGCCGTCCTCGATCGACATGCCCTGGTAGGTCGGACCGGTAAACGTCATGTCGTAGCCGTAGACGAAGCCGAGCACCGCGCTCTCGATGCGCAGCAGGTAGCCGGCGCGGTCCTTCGGATGCAGGCCGCCGACCAGATCGGACGACGTGATGACCTGCGTCTCGGGCAGCGCGAGACCTTCGATGAACGCCTGGCGCATGCGCGCGACGGGGAACGGATCGTCGTTGTCGGCGGCCGGATACGGGCTCGGCAGCGGCTGCTCGGGCTGCAGGCCGCGCCCGACGGACTCCTGAAGGAAAAGAAACGGAAGGTCGCCGCGGTTCCAGGCGTTGCGCCACGACTGGATCATCGCCGGGAATGCATGGCTGTAGAACGGACCCGGATCGGCACGCCGCCGGATGTCGCTGGCGCCCTGCCACCAGATGAAGCCTTTGACCGCGAAGCCGGTGACGCCGTCGATGACGGCCTCGTACGACTGGCCGTAGTCGCCGGTCGCGACGACCTCCTGGATCACCGGATCGGTAGAATCGACAACCGAAGGGCCGAGCCACGTGCGCACGAGGCCGGACGATCCGCGCATCGCGCGCTGCAGCACGCCGACCGGAACGCCGAGGTCCTCGTTCAGCGTTCGCGCGAAATCGAACGGCAGCCCGCCGGGTCGGCTGGTCCACGTGGTCTTGAACACGCGAGCGTTCGGATAGTCATCGACCTCGCCGGGCCACGGACGCTTGATCATCATGTTCGACTGGCCGCTGAGCACCCAGATGTCGCCGAACAGCACGTCGTGCAGCGTGATCGTGTTGTTGCCCTGGATGACGAGGTCGTAGGGCCCGCCGGCCGGCACCGGGTCGAGCTCGACGCGCCAGTGGCCGCTGGCGGGAGTGACGGTCGTCTTGGTCTGGCCGGCGACCGAGACGCTGACTGTTTCGCCGGGATCGGCCTCTCCATAAACCGCCGCGTTGGTATCGCGCTGCAGCATCATGTGGTCGTCGAAGAGCTGCGGAACGCGGCCGTGGTCGATGTCGATCGCCAGCGTGACGTCGGCCCGACCCGGCGCCGCCGGGAAGAGCGACAACAGCATGACGACGGCGGTGAGCGCACCCAGTGAACCGAACTGTCGCATGAACCCCTCTATCAGTTCCGGCGGGTGTCGGGGCCACGCGAACGAGGTGCCCGGCTGCCTGAATTGGTCGCCGAATATCGACCGCTACCGGGCCGCTAGTCAACCCGCATTGCCTGGACTGCCGGAACTGCTTTGCGCGGGCCGGGGCTTCTTCCCGCGCATTCCCGTCTGAAGCGCGGCGTGAGTCGCGAAGGCGTCTCCCGCGGCGTCAATCCGGACCGCATATCTGCGACATCGGTAGCTGCACTTCCCAGCTCTGGGAATCCTGGATGCACGGAAATCGTCAACTGCGCCGAAAAACAGCGACTTCCGCTCGCACGCCGCGTTGGCCGAGTCCTTGCTTTCGGCGCTGTACGCCGCACGGCGTCTCAAGAGGAATCTGGGGAATTTCATGGACAGGCGCGGGAGAGAAAAACCATGACCGAAGTTGTCGTCACGCAGCGAGCCGATCGCATGGGCCTGGCCGTCGCGCTGCTCGCGGCAGTTTTCATGCTGATCGCGAGCATCGCATCGGCCGAAGAGATTCCTGCGGCAGCGACGCAGGAGGCCGACACGGTCTGGCAGCAGCGCTGCTCGACGTGTCACGGCGCCGGCGGAAAGGGTGACGGCGCTGCGGCAGCAGCGCTCGTTCCGAAGCCGCGCGATTTCACGTCGGCCGACTGGCAGAAATCGGTCACCGACGACCATCTCCAGAAAGTCATTCTCGAAGGCGGCCAATCGGTCGGGCTGAGCATGCTGATGGTCCCCAACGCGGATCTGGCCCCCAAGCCGGACGTCGTCAAGGCGCTCGTCGCCCATGTTCGCGGCCTCGGCGCCAAGTAGGAACTCGCCGATATGAGCAATGCGGTGGCAGTGGCGCCGGACGACTACGACTACGGCGTCGTCCGCCAGTTTGCGGTGATGTCGCTGGTCTGGGGCATCGTCGGAATGCTCGTCGGGCTGATCCTTGCGATCCAGCTCGCATGGCCGGACGTCACGCCGGCGGTTCCGTTCCTTAGCTACGGAAGGCTGCGGCCGCTGCATACCAACGCGGTCATCTTCGCGTTCGGCGGCTGCGCGCTGTTCGCGTCGGCGTACCTCGTCGTGCAGCGAACGTGCGGAGTGCGCCTGTTCGCGCCGGCGCTCGCGAAGTTCACGTTCTGGGGCTGGCAGCTCGTGATCGTGCTTGCCGCCATCACGCTTCCGCTCGGGTACACCACGGCAAAAGAGTACGCGGAGCTCGAGTGGCCGATCGATCTGCTGATCGCGGTCGTGTGGATTTCGGTCGGCGTCGTGTTCTTCGGCACGATCATGCGTCGCAAGACGCCGCACATCTACGTCGCCAACTGGTTCTTCGGCGCGTTCATCATCACCGTCGCGCTGCTCCACGTCATCAACAGCCTCGAGATCCCGGTCTCGCTCTTCAAGTCCTACTCGATCTACGCCGGCACCGTCGATGCGATGGTGCAGTGGTGGTACGGCCACAATGCGGTCGGTTTCTTCCTGACCGCGGGCTTTCTCGGAATGATGTACTACTTCGTTCCGAAGCAGGCCGGGCGTCCCGTGTATTCGTACCGACTTTCGGTCGTGCACTTCTGGGCGCTGATCGGCATCTACATGTGGGCCGGCCCGCATCATCTGCACTACAGCGCGCTTCCGGACTGGGCGCAGAGCCTCGGCGTCGTCTTCTCGATCCTGCTGTGGGCGCCGTCCTGGGGCGGAATGATCAACGGGCTCATGACGCTCTCGGGCGCATGGGACAAGCTGCGCACCGATCCCATTCTCCGATTCATGATCGTCGCGCTGTCGTTCTACGGAATGTCGACGTTCGAAGGGCCGATGATGTCGATCAAGACCGTCAACGCGCTCACCCACGACACCGACTGGACGATCGCGCACGTGCACTCGGGCGCTCTCGGCTGGGTCGCGATGATCACGATCGGCTGTCTGTACGCGATGCTCCCGAAGCTGTGGGGCAAGCAGAAGATGTACAGCACGCCGCTCGTCAACGTGCATTTCTGGCTGTCGACGGTCGGAATCGTCCTCTACATCGCGGCGATGTGGATTGCCGGCCTCATGCAGGGCCTGATGTGGCGCGCGTTCAACGAGGACGGCACGCTGACCTACACGTTCGTCGAAGCGCTGCAGGCGACGCATCCGTATTACGTCGTGCGCGTCGGCGGCGGCCTCGTGTTCTTCATCGGAATGCTGGTGATGGCGTGGAACGTCTGGTGCACGCTGACGGCGGAGGAAGCCGACGAGCCGGTGCTCGAAGCGCTTGCCGAACCGGCTGTCGGCTGAGCGGGTCCGGGGAACCGTCATGGCAAACCAGACGCCTTTCGAGAAGAACATCGGCCTGATGGGAGTGCTGATCGTCGTCGTCGTCAGCTTCGGCGGCCTCGCCGAGATCGTCCCGCTGATGTTCCAGGACGACGTTTCGGCTGCAGTCGAAGGCATGAAGCCGCTCGACGCTCTCGCCCTCGAAGGCCGAGACATCTACATCCGCGACGGCTGCCACGTCTGCCACACGCAGATGGTCCGGCCGCTGCGCGCGGAAACCGAGCGCTACGGTCACTACTCGGTCGCCGGTGAATCCGTCTACGAGCATCCGTTCCTGTGGGGCTCCAAGCGCACCGGGCCGGATCTCGCGCGTGTCGGCGGCCGCTACAGCGACGAGTGGCACAAGGTGCACCTTCGCAACCCGCGCGACGTCGTGCCCGAGTCGAACATGCCGGCGTTTCCATGGCTGTTCGACAACGCGCTCGACGGTGAAAACACCGGAACCAAGATGAAAGCGCTGCGCGCCGTCGGGGTGCCGTACACCGACACCGACATCGCAGGCGCCAAAGCTGCCGTTGCGGGAAAACAGGAAATCGATGCGCTCATCTCCTACCTGCAGCAGCTCGGCCTCGTCATGAAAGGCAAGAGGTAGGGCCATGCCGATTGCGGGATGGATCGACGAGGGAGTCATTCGCGGGATCGGGACGGTGCTTCTGCTTCTGTCGTTCGTCGCACTGTGCGTGTGGGCGTGGGCCCCGGCGCAGCGGCGCCGCTTCGAAGACGCATCGATGCTGCCGTTCGTCGACGTCGGTGATGCGAACTTCCGCCCGGATGCTGCACGCAAGGAAGCACGATGAGCGCGCCCGATGCAGCAGCCGCCGCCGTCGGACTGACGGGAGGGTGGAGCGCGTACGTTACGCTGATCGTCGTCGTCAACGTCGTCGCATCGGCGTGGATCCTGTTCTGGGCGCGAACCAAAAGCGTCGATGACGGTGCTGCCGGCGAGACGATGGGCCACTCGTTCGACGGAATCGAAGAGTACGATCTTCCGCTTCCGCGCTGGTGGCTGTGGATGTTCGTCGGGACGATCGTCTTCACGATCGTCTACTGCGTGCTTTATCCCGGCCTCGGCAGCTTCGGCGGTACGCTCGGCTGGTCCGCAAAAGGTCAGTACGACGACGAAGTGCGCGACGCGCAGGCGAAGTACGGGCCGATCTATGCCGCGTTTGCGGCAAGGCCCATTACGGACCTGATTCACGATCCGCAGGCCGTCGGCATCGGCCAGCGGCTGTTCGCGAACAACTGCGCGGCCTGCCACGGCGCCGACGCGCGCGGCGGCGTCGGCTTTCCAAACCTGACCGACGACGACTGGCTGTTCGGCGGAGAGCCGGAGACGATCCAGACGACGATTCTCGGCGGGCGCTTCGCGATGATGCCGCCGTTTGCGCCCGCGCTCGGCGGCGATCAGGGCGTCAAGGAAGTCGTGGCGTATGTGCTGAGCCTTTCGGGCCAGCCGGCCGACGCAAAGCTCGCCGAAGCCGGCAAGGCGCGCTTCAACACGATCTGCATCGCGTGCCACGGCATGGACGCCAAAGGCAACAAGGCGATGGGCTCGCCGAACCTGACCGACGACATCTGGCTCTTCGGCGGCAGCGCCGAGGACATCGAGTTCGGGCTGCGGAGTGGCCGTTCCGGCAAGATGCCGGCGCATGCCGACATCCTCGGCGAGCAGAAAGCGCACCTGGTTGCGACGTACGTCTACAGCCTGTCGCATCCGGACGTCGCCGCGAGATAGAGCGATGAGCGCCGTGCATGCCCCGCGGACGGTCGACGACGCTGCGCGATCCTGCGCGACCGTCGAAAGCTCGCCGTCGGGCGCATCGGGCCGCAAGCCGGCGCAAAAGCAGATACCGCTCTACGCGCCTCGGGAGGAAATCTACCAGCGCGAAATCCACGGACCGTGGCAGAAATGGCGGGCGCGGATTCTTTTCGTTCTCGCCGGATTCTACGTCGTCGTTCCGTGGGCAACCTGGAACGGCCGGCAGGCGGTGTGGTTCGACGTGCCGGCGCGCAAGTTCTACCTGCTCGGCGTCACGTTCTGGCCGCAGGATTTCATCTTTCTCGCCGGCCTCCTGATTCTCGGTGCGCTCGGCCTGTTCTTCTTCACGACCATCGCCGGCCGGCTGTGGTGCGGGTATGCGTGTCCACAGACCGTCTGGACCAGATTTTTCATGTGGATCGAGTGGCTTGCCGAAGGCGATCGCAACCGGCGCATTGCGCTCGATCGCGGGCCGTGGAATCGCGACAAGATCCTGCGCAAGGCCGCCAAGCACGGCGCGTGGCTGGCGTTCTCGGGCGTCGTCGGCGTGACGTTCGTCGGATACTTCCTGCCGATCCGCGAGCTGCTTCCGCGCATCGGCGCGTGGCAGGTCACGCCGCCGGAGATGGTGTTTCTCGCCGTCGCGTCGCTGGCGCTTTACGCCGACGCCGGATTCATGCGCGAGCAGATCTGCAAGTACGCGTGCCCGTACGCGCGCTTCCAGGGCGCGATGTTCGACCGCGCGACGCTGACGATCTTCTACGACCCCGCCCGCGGCGAGCCGCGCGGCCACCGCAGGAAGAATACCGATCTGGCGCGCGCGAACCTCGGCCACTGCATCGACTGCAGGCTCTGCGTGCACGTGTGCCCGACCGGCATCGACATCCGCGAAGGCACGCAGTTCGAATGCATCGGCTGCGCCGCATGCATCGATGCCTGCGACAGCGTCATGGAAGAAGTCGGCTATCCGAAGGGCCTCGTCCGCTACACGACCGAGAGCGCGCTGGCCGGAAAACCGAAACCGCTGCTGCGCGCACGCGTCGTCGGTTACGGCGCGGTTCTTGCGATCGGTGTGGTGGCTTTCGTCGTTGCGCTCAGCCAGCGCATGCCGCTCGGCGTCGACGTGATCCGCGACCGGGCGCGCCTGTACCGCGAGATCTCCGGCGGGCAGATCGAGAATGTCTACACGCTCAAGCTCATGAACAAGTCCCAGCAGGGCCAGACGTACCGGATCGGGGCCGAAGACGGGTTCACGTTGATCGCGCCGGCCAGCGTCGCGGTTGCTCCGGGCGAGCTCAAGGACGTTCCGGTCCAGCTGCGCGCCGACCGCGCAAAGCTTGCAGCCACGTCAACGCCGGTTTCGTTCGTCGTCGAGTCCGAGAGCGATCCGTCGATTCGCGTGCGCGAGAGCGGCCGCTTTCTCGCGCCGGCTCCGATCGCAGCGGCGAAGCACGAACACGAGCACGACGACGAACACGGCGAGGAACACAAAAAGCAGCACGAGAAGGCGGGACCACTATGACCACCGCCGTCCGCATCATCGCCGAAGCGCCGCCGCGGTCTTCGCTGCGCACGGATACCAAAGCCTGGTACCGGCAGTTCTGGCCGTGGTTCGTGATTTCGCTTCCGGCCGTCAGCGTCCTGTTCAGCGTGGCTACGCTCGTGGTCGCGGTGCGCAGCGCCGACTCGCTGGTTCGCGACGACTGGTACGACGCAGGCATGACGATCAATCGCGAGTTCTCGCGTGAGCATGCAGCCGCCGCGCTCGATCTGAAGGCGACGCTGCGCGTGGCGGAAAGTGGACGGCTCGAGCTGGTGCTCGACGGCACGGCCGCCGATCCCGTGCGGCTCGACGTGGCGATGTCGTGTCCGTCGGATGCGTTGCGCGACCAGCTCGTTGAGCTTTATCCGGTTAGTCCACGGACGTTTGCATCGCGCGACCCGCTCGCGAGCACCAGAGGCCACTGGGACGTCGCGATCACCCCGCCGGATTCTTCCTGGCGCGTCGCCGGGCGCATCGAGCTCACCTCGAGCGCCGTACTCGCCGCACGGCATTGAAGCGACGTGAGCATTTCCGCGACATGCTTTCATTGCGGCCTGCCGGTCCCGCCGGGCGTCCGCCTGCATGCGGTCATCGACGGCGAGCCGCGCGCAATGTGCTGCCGCGGCTGCATGGCCGTCGCCGATCTGATCGCCGGCCGCGGCCTTGCGGCGTACTACCGCTATCGCGAAGCGCCGGCGGCGAATCCCGAGCAGACGGCCCGTACGAACGACGAGCTTGCCTGCTACGACGAGCCTGCGCTCGAAAAGTCGTACGTGCGCCGCGGCGACTTCGACGAAAAGTCCGCGACGCTGTCTATCGACGGCATGCGGTGCGCGGCCTGCGTATGGCTGCTCGAACGCACCCTCCGCGCGTGTCCGGGCGTGATCTCTGCGTCCGTGAACCTCGGCGCCGAGCGCGCCGAGCTATCGTGGCACGCCGATCGAACCAAGCTGTCGGTCGTTCTCAGCGAGCTCTCGAAGATCGGATACGCCGCGCGCCCGTACCGCCCCGACTGGAACGAGCAGGCACGCACCGACGAGTACCATGCGGCGCTGCGCCGTCTGATCGTCTCCGGGCTCGGCGCGATGCAGGTCATGATGTACGCGGTCGGCCTTTATGCCGGCGCGCTCGAGGGCATGGCGGATGCGCATCGGCTGCTCCTGCGCGTCGTCAGCGGCATCGTCGCGACGCCGGTGCTGTTCTATTCGGCGCGGCCGTTTTTCTCCGGAGCATGGCGCGACCTGCGTAACCGCCGGCTCGGCATGGACGTACCGGTCGCGCTCGCGCTCGCGATTGCGTACTCGGCAAGCGTCTACGCGACGGTGATGCGCACCGGCGAGGTCTACTTCGATTCGGTCGCGATGTTTGTGTTCTTCCTTTCGGTCGGACGCTTCGTCGAGATGCGCGCCCGACAGCGGGCATCGGCGGCGGTGGAGACTGCACTGCGCCGGCCGCCGGAAACCGCGACGCGGATCGTCGAGGGCAACGCGACGGTCGAAAATCCGGACAGCCCGGGTTTTCGTACCGAGGTCGTCTCCGCGTACGAGCTCGCGCCCGGCGATCGCGTGCTGGTGCGTCCCGGAGAATCGTTCCCGGTCGACGGCACGGTCGCGAGCGGCAGCGGCTGGGTCAACGAATCGATGCTGACCGGCGAGCACTGGCCGCGCGAGAAACGCTGCGGAGATGCAGTGGCCGGAGGCACGCAGAACGGCGAAAGCCCGCTCGTGGTCGTCGCCGTTCGCACGGGCGCCGATACCGCATGGTCCGCCATCGTGCGGCTCGTCGATCTGGCGGGGCGCGCGCGTCCCGGCATCGCGCGCCTTGCCGATCGCGTGGCGCAGATCTTCGTGCCGGCCGTGCTTGCGATTTCCATGGCGACTGCCGCCGCATGGTGGCAGCTCGATTCGTCGCGGGCGTTCTGGATTGCGCTGTCCGTCCTGGTCGTCACGTGTCCGTGCGCGCTCTCGCTGGCAACTCCAGCCGCGCTGACCGCGGCTGCCGGCGGTGCGCTGCGCCGGGGAATCCTGCTGCGCAGCGGACACACGCTCGAGATCCTTCCGCGGGTAACCCACGTCGTGTTCGACAAGACCGGAACGCTCACGTTCGGCCGCTTCCGCCGGCGCGCGCTGCGGCGGTTCGGCAGCGTTGCCGAGGCACGCTGCCTCGCGATCGCGGCGGCTCTCGAGCGTTACTCCGAGCATCCGATCGCGCGCGCATTCGACGACGTCGACTCGTCGCGGATCACGCTCGCGGACGTGACGGCGTCGGCAGGCGCAGGCGTCGAAGGTCGGCTCGACGGGCGCGTCGTGCGCATCGGCTCGCCGGCGTGGGTGCGCGAGCTGTGCCGCCGCGACGCCGGCGCGACGACAACCGCTGCGGATACGAGCAGCATCCTGCTCGGTGACGAGTCCGGACCGCTGTGCGGCTTCGACCTCGAGGATGTCGTGCGTCCGGGCGCGCGAGAGCTGGTCCGGCGGCTCGAGCAGGCCGGTCTTCACGTGATGCTCGCAAGCGGCGATGCGAAGGGGCCGGTCTGTGCGCTCGCCGGCGATCTCGGAATCCGCGATGCGAGGTGGGGAGCCAGTCCCGAGGAGAAGCTCCGCACGGTGCGCGAGCTTCAGGAACGGGGCGCGGTCGTGCTGATGGTCGGCGACGGCGTCAACGACGCGCCGGTGCTCGGCGCCGCGCAGGTTTCGATTGCGATGGGCAGCGGAACCGACCTCGCGCGCAGCCGCGCGGGCGCCGTTCTGATGAAAGAAGATCTTTCCGCGATCGCCGACGCGCTCGTGCTGGCGGGCCGCACACGCCGCGTGATGCGACAGAACCTTGGCTGGTCGATCGCGTACAATCTCGTTGCGCTGCCGCTCGCGTCGACCGGACACATCACACCATGGTGGGCAGCGATCGGCATGTCGCTCAGCTCGCTCGTCGTCGTGCTGAACGCCGTGCGGCTCGGCAAGCCCACGTCGTCTGCGCCTGGCGCCGAAGGTCGTCCGTCGATCGACATGGTGGAGCGCGCACTGCGGCCGCAGCTCGAGGAGGCGGCATGAGCATCATCTTCGTGCTGATCCCGATCGGACTCCTGCTGCTCGCGCTCGCGATCGCGGCGTTCTTCTGGGCCGTCGGGAGCGGCCAGTTCGACGACCTCGAGACCCCCGGCACGCTCGTGCTGTTCGACGAGGAGCCGAACCGGCCCGCGCCGGTGGGCGGGCGGCAAGCACGCGAAGCGATACCGGCAACGACGGTGCCGCGATGAACATTGCGCTGGCAGGCCTCGCGATGGGCTTTCTCGGCAGCTCGCATTGCATCGCGATGTGCGGCGGACTTGCCGCTGCGCTGCCGTCGGCGACCGGCAACAGCGCTCGCGGTCGCAACGTGCAGCGCACCGCCTGTTACAACGCCGGACGCATTGCGAGCTACGCCGTCGCCGGCGCGATCGCCGGCGGCGCAGGCGCTGCGTTCGCCGGTCTTGGCGGTGCGAGCGGCGTGCTCGTGCTGCGCGGCGTGTCCGCGCTGCTGATCATCGCCGTCGGTCTGTATGTTGCGGGCTGGTCGAATGCCGTCGTGCGCATCGAACGCCTCGGCGGCGGCATCTGGCGCACCATCGCTCCGCACGCGCGCCGTGCGCGCGAGTCCGACTCGCTGGTTGCGAGCACGCTGTTCGGTGCGATGTGGGGCTGGCTGCCGTGCGGCCTCGTCTACAGCGCGCTGGTCGTCGCGGCGTCATCCGGCTCGAGCGCAAGCGGCGCGATGACGATGGCCGGCTTCGGCCTCGGCACGCTGCCGGCAATGACCTTGATCGGCGTCGCCGCAGGCCGGGGCGTGCGGCTGCTGCGCGGAACCAGGGCCAGGCAATTTGCCGGCGCGCTCGTCATCGTGTTCGGCGCGTGGACGCTCGCGTCGGCCGCGGTTTCATCGGTCGAGGTCGCGGCGCACGGACCGGCGTGCCACGCGGTTCACGCTCCCAAAGCAGGAGCGGTGTGGGCGAAATGACCCAACAGGGATGGTCCACATGCCAGCCTTGGCCGCGTGAGACGCCGGTCGGTGGCGGGGACTGGCCCGACCAGCGTTCGAGGCCTTTGCTGCGGCTCGCGCGGCATCGCATTTGTCGACCGGCGAGATGCGCACGAGCGTAGACTTATCCTCTGCAACTCGATCAAAGCAGTTTTCAATGTGCGACGTTCGGAACAATGCGGGTACATGCGCAGCAGCATATTAGGTCAATTCTCGCATTCGATACCCGCGTGCGAGAAGGGGCTCGACATCTCTCCAGAACTTCCCGCGACGGGCAACTGGCGAATGGCATGAGCTTGTTTCAGATGCTCGCCGTGACCAAACCGTAATCGCGGCTTGGCGGATATCCCGTTCGCTAGGTATAGGAGATTTGAACTAGGCAATGAAGACAGTATTTGTCAGTCACGCTACCACTGATCGACCGTTCGTCGAGGGTCAGCTCATTCCGTTCATGCACTCACACGGCTTGCAGACTTGGTACTCGAAGGACGCCATCAGCACGGGAGCTCACTGGGAAAGGGCCATTCGCGCTGGTCTGCAGGCCTCGGACTGGTTTCTGCTTGTCGTCTCGCGAAGCGCGATTGCCTCGGAATGGGTCGGTTGTGAAGTTGATTGGGCGCTGGAGAACCGGGCTTCTCGTCTGGTCCCCGTAGTCATTGCGGACGCGAGTGCAAGCGAGCTTCATCTTCGCCTGCGTCTGATTCAATCGGTAGATTGGAGATCATCGCCGTCTGAGGCGAAAAGGAAGTTGCTCGCAATATGGGGGATCTCCAGTCGTACAGAAAACGCTGACCCCGCCCGCCCGCATGAAGATCTAAAATTTGATGATTACTTGTACGCGCGACCAAAAAACTGGCACTGCATTTTTTGTGGATGGAAGTGCAACGAAGATTATAACGACTACCTCTGCAAGCAATGCAGCAAGATACGTCCATTCGTGGGCGGCTCGGCCACCATGGTCAAGTGTGGGTCATGTGAAGGTTATAGTCTTGGACTTGCTGAGTACTGCGAGTGGTGCGGCAAACGCTTTCGCGCGTAACCCTTTCCTATCGAGGCACGTCTGATGGCGGCTGGGGTGCTCCAGCACTGCACATGCGGCTTACGCTTTTTCCCCGCGAGTACGCTCGAGGATCGATGATGCTGAATTGCCCGCGGCATCGACCGAAGCTTTTCAATTGGATGTGGCGAGCGTTTGCTTCACCAGTTGAACGAGATCGGCAATTGCGTGATCCACATATACGTTCTGCTGGTCGAGAAGAAGAATCGCGTCGTAGTCTAGTAGAGCTTTTACTGCTGGGTCATCCGATGCGATGTTTTCGCGCTCGAATCCCTCCTGAAACACGGGGATCATAGGCCGGCCAAACTGATAAGCCGCCCCAATCTCTTCCCGGACCCAGCGTGACTCCAGTGTTCCAGGTGCGAGCAAACAGACAAAGACCTCGCAATCCTGAATTGCGCGCAACAGTTTCTCGGGAAACCTGACCGCACCGTCGAGCCGCTTGGTATCAACGAACGTCGCGATGCCATACGAGTCCTTGAGCTTGTCAGAAATAAAGCGGGCCGCCATTGAACTCTTCTCACGGTTGTAACTGAGGAAAACCGGCGGCGCGTTATCCGATCGCAGTTTTCCATTGAGAGACGAATCGAATGCCTTGAAGAATATTTCCATCGACTCAAAGCGCTTCTGCGGATCAGTAGCTAAGCCGCGCTCCAGCACGTTGGACAACGGCGCGGGGAAATCTGGCCAACGATTTCGCTTCGCCTCCTCGTGAGCTTTCGTAGGGCCACGAAGGAAATTGCGCGCTCGCTGCTGGGGATCGTTCTGTCCATGAAACGGACGCGAACCGGTCACCAGAAGGTAAGCAAGAGCCGCAAGAGCGAACTGGTCGCTGCTCGCCGTCGCCGATTCCGCGTCCCACTGTTCGGGCGCCATGAAAGCGGGTACCCCGGTAACAGGACTGCGACCCGCGCTAACCGAGCTGACAAAATCTGTAAGATACGCGTTCTCTTCGGCATCGAAACAGACGGCCGTCGGCTTCAAGTTGCCGTGGACCATGTTCTGGCGGTGTGCGTATGTTAGCGCGCTGGAGAGTTGCTGCATCCATTTGACGATCAAATTCCGCGCGATCGGTTGCGTAGGCAAGAGTCGATCGGCCAGATTGCCGCCGTCCATAAGTGTCGAACACAGGTAAGGTATTCGAAGAGATTTCCCTTCGACCGTAATCTCTGCCGTCCCATAATCGCGAACGGAGCATATATGAGGATGTTGAAGTTGCTGTGCAATTCTGGCCTCTCGTTCAAAGTCTTCGCAGTATCCCGCGTAGTTCGTTAGCTCTGCTGAGAGCAATTTAATGGCGACCTTTCCTCCGCGCGTGTCGTCGGCACTGTAAACCGCACTCTTAGCGCTCGATCGAAGACAAGTGCCGAGATTGTAGCGGCTAGCGATCGTGTGCCCGGTGAGATCCGGCAGGGTGGTGTCCAGAGCGTGGCGGAACGTAAAAACCGTGTTTCCGATCCGGATGCTGGCGCCGAAGAACAATGGTGTCTCCTCCTCCGCCACGATTCGTCGGCCATTCATGAAAGTACCGTTCGTGCTTCCGAGATCGAGGATTACAAACCCCGAATCGACGCGGCGAACTCGTGCGTGGCGTCGAGAAAGTTCCGGATCGGAGAACCGAAGGTCACAGCCCGCATCGCGTCCGATCTCGAATTCTGATCGAGCGATTGCGTAGCTGCGCCCGACTGAACCTGCGTCACTCGATTCTGTGATTACGATCTGCGCCTGACTGGAGCTCGTAGGCGTGACCATCTGCGTAGGGTCAAATGCGCTCTCGGCGGCGGATGCTTTGCCCGCAGCAACGGCATGCGGATTAGCCGGCGGCGTTCGGAGAGGCGCGGACGGTGCGATTCGAGTCGCGTCGCCCGTGTCTACGGGATCTGACCCGTCGTGCGTCGCAATCTCGACGCGCTCTGGCGTCGGTTTGTCGCTATTCCGGGGAGGGTTTTTTTCCGACTCAGGATTCAGGTTGGGCGACGGAGGCGTCTGTCGTTCAACGCGGCCCAAGGCTGCAACAAAGGCGCCGCCAATCGCACGAAGTCGCGCAAATAGCCTGAAAACAGGCTGACCAGTCTGAAGATTTGACCCTTCGCGATTCTCGACGTCCGGCCTTTCGCGAACAGAACCACGCCTCGCGTTTTGCGCAAACGGCGCAATTATACGCTCACGGGTTCGCTCAGCGTGCTCTCGTAGTGCGGAAACACGCGCGGCTTGGTCGGCTGTCGGTGGGATGTCCTCGACTTGGTCGAGAATAGTCAGGCAGAGCGCAACGTCACCTGTTTCAAGCGCTACATTCGCATCATCGATGAGACGGTGGGCTAGAAGCTGACGTCGCTGCGAGGCCTCGAACTCGCGCGCCTCTTCGAGTATCGCACGAACCGAAGAGTGTTCAGGGAGTTCCAGAAGGATCGCCTCGCATCTGGAGATGACCTCCGTCGCGTTTCCAATCCGTAGCATCCCCTTCAGCGCGGGCATTTCAGATTCGAGTTCGTGCGCCCGAATGATGCCGCGCCGCAACGCATTGAGTCGGGAATCGAGTTGGCCTTCCAAATCCTGCAAGGTTTGGAGGCCGATCTGGCGACCGGCGCTAACATCGACTGCTTCGGCAATGGCACTGCCGACTCGCTTCTCGAACGATTTCTGAAGCTTTTGCAGCTCCGAAAGTCGAGGGGCTAGTTTCTGGCGTAGCTTCCCAGCTTCTGATCTTAGACGATCAAGAACCGACTCGAGCTCGAACTTCATCTCGTCAAGGTCGGCAAATCGATCAGTAGCCTCCCTTCGAATGGCACGCTCAACGATGACTGCGAGATCCTCCGGTATCTTCTGATCGAGGCTCCGTAGCGGCGGGATCTTTGCCGATCGAATATGATCCAGAAGCTCTATCGGATCGTCGCCTTGGAACGGTGGCCGATAAGCGAGCATCTCGTAGCAAACCGCGCCGAGGGAATACTGGTCGGACCTCGCATCAGCGCGACCACGAACCTGCTCTGGCGACATATACTTCAGGGTGCCCATGATCATTCCGGTACGTGTCGAAGACGTGGACGCCGTCATCTTCGCGATTCCGAAATCAATGATCTTGACGCGACCATCGCGTTGAACGATCACATTGCCTGGCTTGACGTCGCGATGAATTATTCCCTGACTGTGTGCATAAAAGAGCGCATCGCAGAGCTGGATCATGATCCAGACTTTTTCTTCTATGTCGATCTTGACGTGATCAGCGAGGAGCCGCTTGAGTTCCTGACCCTCGAGAAGCTCCATTACAATGAAGATGCGGTCATCTTCTTCTCCGACATCGTATATTGTGACGATGTTTTGATGGCGGAGACCGGCACACGCCTGTGCCTCTGAGATGAATCGGGTTCGAAGTTCGTCGTTGGTTTCGACGTCTGGCGAAATCGATTTTAGGGCAACGAAACGATTCAGACGTGAATCGCGCGCCTTGTAGACCGTGCCCATGCCGCCACGGCCAATTCGTTCAACAAGCTCATATTTTCCTATACTCTCGGCCATCTGAAGAGCTCCGGGCGATTGTGAATCGGGAGTTTAATGGACGTCGCGTTCGTTAGTCGAGCTCTGCTCGCGGCCCAAGCCTACGGAAGAGTCGAGGAGGTGTCGGCAGTCACCTCGATCCGATTTCGCCGCATTTTCCTCGCCAGGATATATTCCCTCCACCTTAAATCGGTGGCCGTGCGGTTCGCCTACTCATCCAGTTTTGCCATCCACCCACGGTTTTCCGCGGAGATCACGTCTTCGCACTGTCGGACGAATTCTGACCACGCCGCACCCGAAGCATTCGTCTTTAGTGCACGCCATTCGGCGAGAAGATCGGTGAGCTGTCGGGCAGTCGCCGCAAACGTGGTAGCTTGGAAGTCATAGCGGCTTGCAGCTGCATGAGCCGTTATGGCTCCGGTGACCGTCGTGACCACGGCGACCCAGGGACCCAAAACGATTTTTGAATCCGATCCGACGGCGGTAACGATTCCACCCATCACGGCGGCGGCTAGTCCTAGAGCAAGTTCGATCAGCCTGTATTGCTCCGCGCGGGTCGCATTCCAGACCGATTTTGGGCGATAGTAAGAATTGATCTGTTCGTCGATTCGGAGATTCAAGTAATCTTCCGGCTTGGTGAAAGATGGAGCGGCCATTTTGATCTCACCCGTTTTTGCGCGCGCAAGCTCTAGCCCCATTCCCCATTCACGAATTTCTTTGCATTTTGTGCGGAGGGCGGCCGCCGGATCCGTGAGCGATGCGTACTTGTCGACCTGAGCGAGAAATTGGAAGACCTCGGTTTTGATGGCTTCCGATATCGATCGAGCACGTTGCCAACAACTTGTGTGTTCTCGCGAGAGGAAATTCGCCGTCACAAATGGTGCTACTGTCAGACAAGCTGCGCCTGCTGCCGCAATTCTCGTGTTACCACCGAACGAAGCCGCAAGGGTCTGCAATAGTGCACCGCTCGCTGTAAGTACCAAGACGGCTGTTCGGGAAATCGCGATTGAACGTTTGAGCCGATCTGCGGTAACTGACCATCCAACATGTTCATTCCATTGCGCACGCACGTCGGCCTGACTCACGGCTGGTCCTCAAGGCGTCGACTATTGCGGGTCGCAGATAGGCCACTCAGTGGGTATTGCATAGAGTCCTTTCCACCCGATTGTAATCCGCGTTATCGATCTGGCTTAAGCTATGGATTTCTATTCAAGTGTCTGCGTGTGTAGAACCGCAATGACGGTCTGCGGCCGAGCTAATGTGCCAAGTCTGCAATCCTAAGGAAACGTCTGCAGTTTCATGTCCCGTCATGCCTTGAGTCTGCCCTCAACTTGCACGATTGGACGCGTCGTCGACCTGGCAACGTGCGCATCCGAACGCGACAGCAGGTAGATGCTGGCTGTAGGGCTCATTGGCGGGACCTCAACCCTGCAGCTTTTGTGCACGGAGTACAGACTATCGGACAGGGAACCGAAGATCGCAGCAGCGCGTACGCAACGGAAATGCCCGCTGGAATTCCTCTGTGGCCGTCTGACTAAATCACCTTGCGAAGGACCTTGCTTGCAAAGCCACGAGCGGCGCAGCCATCAGTCTGCGACCGGCACCGCCGGCACGCACAGCTCGGCTTCGCGCGACGTCGAAAAGATCGATTCCGCAAACAGATCGGCAGCGTTCACGCCGAGCGCCGGGATGTGCACGGGCGATAGTTTGCTGCGGGCCGCCTTGTAGCAGAGCAGGTGCCGTCCCGGCGTCTTGACCGGGCCGTCGACGGCGGCCGGCACGCAGACCTGGGTCGGCGGACGCAGCACGTAATCGCGCGACTCGAACAGATCCTCGAAGTGCACCTGCGCGTTCGGCGGGAAGTAGCGCGGCAGGTTCTTCGACAGCGACGCGCGGTAGCACTTGTAGAAGTCGACGCCGTGCGAACCGAAGTCCGGCGACGAAACCGGCGCCGCCAGATCGATGACGGCCGGCGCAAGCAGGCGAAGCGGCTTGCCGATGTCGAGATAGAACGGACCGAGCGCGCTGTCGTAGTGCTGCGCGAAGAGCGGCACGTGCAAAGGCTCGCCGTCGATCGGCTTCAGCGGATACGACCGCAGATGCGTCGAGTCGTCGATCGCCGCGGTGCCGTCGCGTTCGCCGGCAACGCAGATCGATTGCGCGACCGGCAGCTCGTAGCTGACCGCGCCGTCGAGCTCGTCGTCGATCGTGATCTCGACCGGCGCGAACGGCTGGCCCTGCTTCGCGGCGTAGCAAAGGAAGCTGTCGCCGGCGTCCGGTGCTTCCGTGGCGTGCGACGCCGACGAACACTGCAGGTCGGCCATGTCGATGGTTCCGTCGGCGTCGTTGTCGATGCCGTCGTTGCACTCGGGCACCTCGGTCTCGGCGCTTGCGCCCGCACACCCGGCGTCTGCAAGGTCGATGAAGCCGTCTCCATCGTCGTCGATGCCGTTCGAACAATGCGGCGGTTCCACCGAACCGGGCGTACCGGCGTTCATCGCGCTCGCCTTCCAGCCCGACGCGAGTCCCCACGCCGAAAGGTCGGCCGTCGCATCGCGAATGACGAGCGACCTTCCGGGACCGTCGGTCGACGGATACCACGCGTCGTCGTACTCGAAATCGTGGATCACCGAGTTGTCGGCGGCCACGAGCGTGATGCGCTCGCCGCCGTTGTCGAGGCGCCCGCTGTACTGTCCGAGCACCGGATGGCCGGGTCCGTAAACTGCCGGGAACGTCGTCGTGCTCTCGACCGCAACCGCAACTGCTCCCGCGCCGAGCATCGTCGCGGGGAAGTTGAACGTGACGCCGGCAGTCAGGCGCACGCCGGCAAGGCTCACCGGCGACGCGCTGATGTTGCGGATCTCCAGGTATTCGGCCCCGGTGCCGGCCGACGGATTGTACATGAGCTCGGTGATGCGCAGCGGCGATACCGGCGTGAACGCGGTGTCGGAGATTGCGCTCCACACATTGCCGGACGAAAGCGCGCGCGCGCGGATCGTAACCGCTGCGCTCAGCGTGATCGCTCCGGAGTACGGACTTGCCGACGGTGAGACCGCGCCGCCGGGAATGCGCGGATCGCTGCCGTCGGTGGTTACCCAGATGACGGCTCCGGCCGGCCCCGAGATCGTGACCTGATCACCGGCGAAGAACTGGCCGCCGTTTTTCGAGAATTCCGGTGCATCGACGGACGGATACAGGCCGGCGCTGCGGAACTGGTCGACCTGGATGCGCGTGCGCGCCGGAAAGTAGTTGAGCAGCAGCCGCTGGTTCTCGGCGATCCATTCGATGTCGCGCGTGTACGGGATCGTGCGGCGATGATCGCCCCAGCGCGCCGATTCGCCGACGATGGCGTGGTAGATCTGGTCGCGGCGCTTGCGCCAGCGCACCTTGGCGGCTTCCGGTGTCAGCGCACCGCCGTTGAAGAAGTGCTTGTGCACGCGATCGGCGAACGCGAGGCGGAACTCCGGGCTCTTGCGCAGGTTCGCGTAGACCGCGCCTGGCGTGTCGATGGCTCCGAGGCTCACGCGATTGGCGTTCGGCGAGTTGAACGTGTCCTCGCCGTCCCAGTTGAAGAAGCGGAATCCGGCTCCGGCCTCGCGCTTCCGGCCGGCGTACCAGTTCTTCTCCGGCCAGTCGTAGTTGGCTGCGTAGATGTTCGAGATCATGTAGTCGGAGAAGTTGTCGACGTCGAGGTACTGGCGCACGGCATCGTAGCCGGCGAGCGTCTCGACCGGTCCGGCCGCGAGATCCTGCAGCGTGTCCCACGAATTGCGGTCGCCGTCGATGACCTTGCCGGCGTTGAGCGCATCGTAGTCTTCTTCGACGCCGCCGAAGTACGACGCGAGGAACGGACCGCTCGGCCTTTCGGTCGGACGGTACATGCCCCAGTAACGGCCGTTGATGAACAGCTGCACGTACGTCGTGTGCGCCGAGGCCTGTCCCATCGCGAGCTGCGTGTCCTTGAGCCACGTGTCGCGAATGTATTCGGCGCGTGAGAAGCCGGCCGGCCACGAATTGCCGTGCGTGGCCGTCAGCGTGATCGTATCGAAGCTGTCGACCGGCGAGTCCGGGAAGAACGGATAGACGAGCTTGGACGGCCCGTAGATGCTCTTGAACAGCAGCCGCAGCGAGTATTTGCCCATGTCCGAAAGGCGGCTGACGCCGCCCTGGATGCGAATTCCGCAATTGATCTGGAAGCCCGCCGCGCCGTCGTCGCGGATCATTTCGACCGAGGTCGGCCGTTCCCACTCCACACCGGTGCCGAGGCGGTGGTTGTAGATCCCGTTCTGCGGTCCGAACAGGTGATCGACGTCGGTGACGATCGAAAGTGCCGGGATCGCCTTGAGATCGCCGATGATCTCGGATGCATAGCGCGGGTCGTTTACGACATCCGGATCCATGTCGTAGTCGGCTCCGGCGAAGAGATACTCCGGCGGCTGGTCGGCAATGGTCTGCGTCAGGATGTCATTGAGATAGATGTACGTGTGCGTGACCGACGGCGTCGGATCGAGCCCCGGACCGAACGCCATTGCGCGGATCATCGCGTTGGTCGTCACGCTGATCGGCGCTGTGTACGGGGTGCCGTGCGTGGGCGTCGGATCACTGCCGTCGGTCGTATAGTTGATCGTCGCGCCGGGTGTCGCCGTCGAGATCGTGACCGCAATCGGCGCGTCGTAGTAGCCGCGCGCCGGACTGAACGTGACCGGTGCGGTCGTCACGCAGTCCGCAGTTTCGTTGTTGGCCGCGCCGGGCGTCGGAATGATGAAGCAGCGCTCGGTGACGAGGTCGGATGCGAGACCGTAGCTGCGGTCGGTCGACATCGCCGGAAACGACGGAACGTATTCGTCGATCACGGTCGTGCCGTCGGCTGCGATCAGTCCGAGATACTCTCCGCTCGACGAGAGCTTGAAGTTGGTGTGCAGCGGCTGCCCGGAGACCTGACGGTTCTTGTCGGACGTCCAGACGATCAGGTACTGGCCGGCGCCGAGTGTGGTTGCCGGGAATTGCCATTTGGTCGGCAGCGACTCGTCGTCGGTCAGGTACATGCCGCCGAGATTCGCGGTCGACGCGCTGTTGTTGAAGATCTCGACCCAGTCCGAATACTCGCCGTCCTCGTCGGTGATCGTCGTAGCGTTGGAAGCCATCAGCTCGGAGATCACGAGCGCTCGCGCCTCGCACGGAAGGAGAAACAGCGCAGCGAAAACGGCCGCGAACGGGCGAAGCGAGAATGGACGCATGGATCCCTCCGGAAGCGAGTTGGGCAACCGGTTCTATCGCCCCGGCCGGGCCTGAGTAAACCGACTATTCAGATTGGCCCGGCGGACGATTCCGAACCGCCCGTCGCAGACGAAAAACCCGGAAAATGTGATGCAGTCCTCGTGACTTTTCGACGGCCGTGGCGGCGTTCCAGGACCCGATGCTGTTCGCAACGCCGCGGAAACACTCCGTCATTCCGTGGCTGGCCGCGGCGCTGCCAGGCTGTAATCTCGGTCGCTTTGGAGCGGCCGAGCTCAGTGCGTACGGGAGCGCGTGGACGACGACTGTTTCGCATATTCGCTCGGCGCAACGCCCGTCCAGCGCTTGAACGCGCGCGAGAACGCGCTGGTGTCGGCAAAACCGAGCACGAACGCGATCTCGGTAACGGGCAGGCGGCCTTCGTCGAGATAGTTCTTCGCGAGCACGAGCCGGGCCTCGGCGAGCATCTCCTTGAACGACGTCTGCTGGGTGGCGAGCAGCCGCTGGAGGCTGCGCGCGCTGGTTCCGAGGCGTCGTGCGATCTGCGGCTTCGTCGGCGCGCCGCTCGGCAGGCATTCGATCAACGCTTCGCGGGTCTTGCGCAGCACGTCGTGTTCGGCGTGGCGCGCGAGATAGCGCACGACGACTTCGTCGTTCTGGCGCGCGAGCTCGGCGTTGGCGGCCGGCAGCGGGCGATCGAGGTCTTCCCTCGAATAATCGACGAACGTCGCCGGCTGTCCGAACGCGACCGGTGCGCGCAGCGCGCGCTCGAACGGCGACGGATCCTCCGGCGCCGGACGTTCGAGCGAAATGGCCAGCGGACAATAATCGCGGCTTCCGATCAGCAGGCCCGCCTGCCGTACGGTGACCGCGACGAACGCGTCGACGGCCTCCCACGGGACGATTCCGTTGCCGGCCGACACGTCGATGAAGAAGCGTGCGCGATCGTCCAGGTCCTCGAGACGAAGCTGGATGATCTCGCCGATCAGGCGGCGGTAGCGGATGATGCGCTCGAGCGCCTCTCGAAGCGTCGCGCTCGCGAGCACAGCGTAGCCGAGCGCATGAAACGTCGTCTGCATGGTGTAGCGCGCGGCGACCAGCCCGAACGCCGGGTTGCCGCTCTCTTCGACCGCGAGCTGCCACAACCGCGTCAGCGACTCGCGCGGGATGCGGGCATCGGGGTCGGCGAGTGCAGCCGAATCGATTCCGGCACGCGAGGCGATTGCGGTGCCATCCAGCCCCTCGCCGTCGAGAGCGCGCACGATCGTCGCGCTCCAGCTCGAGAGCGTCGATCGGGACTGGTCGGGAGCGGTTGCCATGTTTCGATCGTATGCCCGGGACGCTCGTCTGGTCCGCGTTTGGGCCGCATCTGGCCCGAGGGAACAACAAGAAGGCTCCTCCGGCCAAGCGCCGGACGCCGCAGGCCGCGCATACTATGGCCCATGGAGACCACGAACCAGCACACCAATGGAGCCGCCGGTCCCGTGATCCGCGTGGCGGACGCCTGCTTTCCACGATTCCAGGCGCCGGACCTCGGCCGCATGCAGGCGTTCCTCGAAGCGTTCGGGATGCAGACCGCCGCGCGCACCGATACGGCGCTCTACATGCGCGGCACCGACGGCGATCCGCACGTGCACGCGACGCATCTCGGCGAGCCGGCGTTTCTCGGGCTCGCATTCAAGGCGTCGTCACGCACGGACCTCGAGCGGCTCGCGGCGGCGACCGGGTCCGCCATCGAAACCCTCGACGAGCCCGGCGGCGGCGAGGCCGTGCGGCTTCGCGATCCGGATGGACGCATGGTCGACGTCGTGTTCGGCATCGAGGCCGTGCCTGCCATCCCCGTGCGGACGCATCCGCCGCTCAACTCGGGCGAACGCCGCGAGCGCGTCGGCACGCTTCAGCGCGTCGGGCAGGGCCCGGCGCAGGTCAAGCGCTTCGGGCACTCGGCGATCAAGACGACGCGGCTTCGCGAAGTTTCCGAATGGTATCGCCGCACGCTCGGGCTTCTGGTGTCGGACGACATCTACATGGAAGGGCCCGAGCAGCCGATCGGCAGCTTCCTGCGCTGCGACCGCGGCAGCGATCCCGCCGACCACCACACGCTGCTCCTGCTCGAGGCTCCCGAGGCAAAGCTCGGCCACTGCGCATGGGAAGTCGCCGATTTCGACGACCTGATGGTCGGGCGCGAACATCTGCTGATGAACGACAACGGCGGCCATCCGTACTGGGGCATCGGGCGACATATCCTCGGCGGGCAGATCTTCGACTACTGGAAGGATCCGTTCGGCTTCACCGTCGAGCACTGGACCGACAGCGACCTGCTGCGTGCCGACGCTCCCGCGGGCTCTCACCACATCATGAACGCTCTCAACCAGTGGGGGCCGATGCCGCCACCCGATCTCGATTTCTGAAGGAGCCGGCGTGAACCTCGGAATCCGCGGCCGATCGGCCATCGTCTGCGCATCGAGCAAAGGGCTCGGAAAGGCCTGCGCGACCGCGCTCGCGCGCGAAGGCGTGAGCGTCACGATCAATTCCAGAAACGCGGAGCATCTTGCCGCAGCGGCCGAAGAAATCCGGCGTGAGACAGGCGCGGTCGTGACCGAAGTGGTCGGCGACATCGCGGCCGAATCGACGCGCAAAGCGCTGCTCGAAGCGTGCCCGTCGCCGGATATCCTGGTCACCAACAACGGAGGCCCGATGCCGGGCCGCTACCAGGATTGGGACCGCGACGCGTGGATCGCGGCGCTCGACGCGAACATGCTGGCTCCGGTGCTGATGATCGGCGCCGTCGTCGACGGCATGGTCGAGCGCGGTTTCGGCCGCATCGTCAACATCCTTTCGGCGATGGTGAAGTCTCCGCTCGCGCCGATGGGTCTTTCGGCGGGCGCGCGCACCGGCCTCATGTCGTTCTGCAAAGGCGTTTCGCGCGAAGTCGCGCCGTTCAACGTGACGATCAACAATCTGCTTCCGGAGCGCATCGACACCGAGCGCCAGCGCTTCATGGCCGAGCTCGCGGCGGGCATGCGCGGACAGACCATCGAGCAGGCGTACGACGACATCCGCGGTTCGATCGCGGCGCGTCGGCTCGGAACGCCCGCGGAGTTCGGCGACGCATGCGCGTACCTGTGCTCGTCGCAGGCCGGATTCCTGTCCGGCCAGAACCTCTCGCTCGACGGCGGCACCTATGCAGGAATTCTCTGAGCGGAAATCGGGGACAGACACCGATTTCCCGAAATCGGTGTCTGTCCCCGATTTAACGAAATCAGTGTCTGTCCCGGATTTTTCGCGATGAAGACGATTGAAACCGATGTGCTCGTGGTCGGCGCGGGGCCGACGGGTCTCTCCGCAGCGCTTTTCCTCGCGCGCGCGGGGCTGTCGTCGCATGTCGTCGAGCGGCGGCCGGGACCGCAGCGCGCGCCGGCCGCGCATGTCGTCAACGCGCGCACGTTCGAGATCTGGCGCCAGGCCGGCCTCGACATGGACGCGATGCTCGCGCTCGCCAAGGATCCGCGTGACGCCGGGCAGGTGCACTGGGTAACCAGGCTCGGCGGCGAGATTCTCGGGAGCCTTCCGTACGAGCGCCAGACGGGCGACGTGCTCGATGTGACGCCGACTCCGCTTCGCAACCTGTCGCAGCACCGGCTCGAGCGCTTCCTGGCCGAGGAGATCTTCGCGAAGACCGGCGTGCGGCCGGCGTATGCGCATCGCTGGGACGACTCGACGCAATCCGGCGGCGGCGTCACGTCGCGCGTGCGCGACGTCGCGACCGGCGATGTCTACGAGGTGCGAAGCCGCTACGTGATTGCCGCCGACGGCGCGGGAAGCCCGCTTCGCAAGTCGCTCGGCATTTCGTGCCTCGGCCCGGACCGCATCCAGGCGTTCGTGATGATCCACTTCGAAGCGAACCTGCGGCCGCTCGTTGCGGACAACCCCGGCGTGATCTTCTGGATTTCCGATCCGTCGTGCGCCGGATGCCTCGTCGCGCACGACATCGATCGCGAGTGGGTCTTCATGCACGCGTGGGATCCGTCGGTCGAATCGTTCGAGAGTTATGACGACGCGCGCTGCATGGATCTGGTGCGGCGCGCGATGGTCGCCAGCGACATTCCGCTGACGATCCGCGCCGCCGCGCCGTGGCTGATGACGTCACAGATCGCCGAGCGATACCGCGAAGGCCGCATCTTTCTCGCCGGCGACGCCGCGCACCGCTTCCCGCCAACCGGCGGCATGGGCCTGAACACCGGCGTGCAGGACGCGCACAACCTCGTCTGGAAAATTGCCGCGGTCGAAAAAGGCTGGGCGGACCCGACGATCCTCGACACGTACGAGAGCGAACGCCGGCCGGTCGCGAGCTACAACGCCGAGCAGAGCCTCGCGAACGCGGTCCGGCTGATGGAGGTTCCCGTCGCGATGGGGACCGCCGATCTACCGGACGCCGCGCGCCGCAGCTTCGACGAGATGCTCGAGAGTCCTCGGCGTCGCGCGGAAGTCGCTGCAGCCATTGCGAACCAGGCCGAGCATTTCGACATGCTCGGGCTGCAGATGGGCTTCGCGTATCCGGAGGGCGCAGTGCTGAGCGACGGAAGCGAAGCGGTCGGCCTGTCGAATCCGATCCGCGAATTCGTGCCGTCGAGCCGGCCGGGCTCGCGGCTTCCGCACGGCTGGATCGTGAAGAACGGCGCGCGCGTCTCGACGCTCGATCTGATTTCTACCGACAGGCTCACGCTGCTGGTGCCGAAAGGATCCGGTTTGTCGACGACGAGCATTGCTGCGCCGATTCGCGTGGTCGAGTGGGGTAAAGACGTCGACGATCCGGACAACTGGTGGGAACATGTCGCGGCACTGGCCGGCGGCGGCGGTCTTCTGGTGCGACCCGACCAGCACGTCGCGGCGCGTTTCGTGCGCGTGCCCGCGGCGGACGAGCTGATGGCCGTTCTGGAAAAGTTGCAGTTTCTGTCGCACGCCGGCGGTGCGCGCCGCGCAGCCGGAGCCTGAAAGATGCTGGCATTCGTATTCAACCTGATGGCGTCGCTGCAGGGTTCGTGGGAGCCGGCATTTCAGGAAGCGCTGAAAGAAGGCGAACGTGGGGACGTCCAGATCGCGGATCTCACCGACGCACTGACGTTCGCACGCGCCGACGTCGACGGACGCCGCCGAGTTCTCGCTGTAACGCGCTATCGCGGCGGCAACATCGATGCAGTCGATCTGTCGGCCGTTCTTTCTTCCAATCCGACGGATCCGATCGCGGCCTTCGGGCAGCGCGGCTACGACCAGCTGCTTTCCGATATCCGAACCGCGCCGCCGGGCGCGCACGTGCGCGTTCCGGCATCCGCGCTCGTCATCCCGTTCGATTGCGCCGATCACCACATCGCCGTCGGCACGAACTATCCCGAGCACGCCGACGATGCCGGAACGGTGCGCCCGTTCCTGTTTCCCAAGCTGGTCCAGGCCGGAGCGTCCGGCGATGACGTCGCGGTGCGCGGCGGGCTGCTCGACTACGAAGTCGAGATCGCCGTGGTCACGCTCGAGCCGCTGGCCGGCCGGGATCCGGATCACCTCGGCCTCGTGCTTGCCAACGACTTCACCGATCGCGAGGCGCTGATGCACGCGGTCGATCGCCACGACATCGAATCGGGCAAAGGCTTCACGACCGGCAAGAGCTTTCCCGGCTATCTCCCGGTCGGAAACCTTTTCGTGATTCCGCGCGACTGGAAGACTTTCGTGCGCGGCCTCGAGCTGCGGCTGTTCGTGAACGAAGCGCTCCGCCAGCGATCGTCGTCATCGGAAATGGTCTGGGACGTCAGCGAAGTGCTCGCGCAGACCCTCGCCCGCAAAGGCGTGCGCTGGGAGCATCGTGGGAATGACATTCCACTGTTCGACGGCGACGCGATTCCCGCGCGGACGCTCATTCTGACAGGTACGCCGCACGGCACCGTGTTCAGCGGCGTACCGGCTGCGGTGATCGCATCCGGGCTCGTGCGATGGCTCGCGGGCGGATGGAACGAAGGGCTTCCAGGAAATGTCATCCGCGCATATGTCGATGCGGCACGCCACGCCGAAGCGTACCTTCAGCCGGGAGACGAAGTCTTCATCCACGTCGCGCGGCTCGGCGAGCTGAAGAGTCGCGTCGTCGACTGACTCAACGCACGCGCGACGCAGCCGCACGCACGCCCTCCTGCCAGCTCGAAGAGGACGTATCGATGCGGATGCCCCCGGACCATTCGACGGGCTCCTCGAATTCCGCGCGGATCGAATCGTACAGGCCTGGACCCGCTTCCGACGCATCGTTGCCGGCCGCGGCGCGCTCCGCCAGCCGCTCGAGGATTTCTTCGCGTGGTGCGACCACTTCGACGAGCATGCAGCGCACGTCGTGTTCTCGCGCCCACTGCGCTGCAGCGTCGCGCCACGCGCGCCGCGAATACGTCGCATCGAGGATCGCCGTCCGTCCGGATACCACGACATGGCGCGCTTCTTCGAGCATGCGACCGTAGATCGCTGCGCGGCCGGCGTCGCTGTAACGACCCTGTGCGTACGATCCGCCGCCCGACGGTGCGGACACGTGCCGGCGTACGCGGTCCGACGAGATCACGACACCGCCGGTCGCGTCGGCGATGGCTTCGGCAACCGTCGTCTTGCCGGTGCCGATCATTCCACACAGCAGCACGACTGCGCCCGGGCCGCGCGGCTCGAGAAACCGGAAGCCGAGATCCAGATGCTCCCGGGTGCTGTCCTTCGCGTGCGCCCGCTGCTCGTCGGGCAGCGTCCGGTCTACGGCGACGAGCGACGCAACCTTCGCACGCACCAGCGCCCGGTAGCTCAGGAAGTAATCGACGACGCTGAACAGGTGGTAGTCGCCGCTCGCTGCGGCATAGCGGCGAAGGAACCTGCCGGCAAGGTCGCCGCGGCCGCGGTACGTCAGGTCCATCGCCAGGAACGCAGCGTCCGAAGCGGCGTCGATGCGCCGGAAGTCCTCGCGGAATTCGATGCAGTCGATCATCACCGGATCCGATTCGTCGCGCTCGAACCACACGTGCTCCGAGTGGAGATCGCCGTGTCCGTCGACGACGCGCCCGCGCGTGCGGCGCGCCTCGAAATCCTCGCGCCTCGCCGCGACGAGCTCGCCGGCCCTGCGCCGCAGCTCTTCGACTTCGTCCGGCGGCGCGATCTCATGCGGCGCAGCGCGCAGCGCATCGACGTTCGCTCGCGCCGGTCCGGTGGTGCGCGCAAGCCATTCCTCGCTGGCAAAGGGAGCCGGTGCGCCGAGCGAATGCTCGTGATGGAACGCGGCGAGCCGAACGGCGATGCGGTCGATCTGCGATACCGTCACCGCGCCGCGCTCGACGAGGCTTCGCAGATCGCGGCCTTCGGCAAGACGCCGCATGACGACGCAGTGCTCGACCGCAAGCGGATCGCTGCTCGGACCGTCGGAAATCGCGCCGATGCGGACGCGCTCGCCATCGAAGATGACCGGTGCGATCCCGAGATACACGTCCGGCGCGAGCCGGCGATTGAGCGCGATCTCGCGAACGCTGTCCGCAAGACGCTCGCCCGGATCGCTGAAATCGAGGAAAGCGAGCTTTACCGGGCGGCGAAGCTTGTAGACGTGACCGGCGGTCAGGAACACGTGAGAAATATGGGTGTCGACGCGAGCAATGCCCCCGGCTGCCCCCGGATCATCCGGATAGGCCGCCGCATCGAGGAGGCGGGCGAGCCACGGGTAATCGCGTACGGTCCCATCCATCCGCGCCTTCTAGCGGCCGTCGGTCTCTCGTACGAGCGCGGTGCGGCCCGCGATTGTGAATTTTGCCCGGTGTTTCCCGCCATTGCCGAGGTTACACTCGCCCGCTCATGCCCAGCCCTGGCCTCACCAGGCGGACGCCGCGAACGCTGCGGTTGCCCGTCCGTCCTCGAATGCTGCGCGGTGTGCTTCCGGCGTTTCGCCGGTGGATGCCGTGCGGGCTGCCCGGTCGGACGCTTCGCATGCAGCGGCCGGCGGGCTCCATGGTCCTTGCGGCATTCGTGATCGCGTCGTGCCGCCCTGCTGCGGCAATCGACACGGCCGACCGCTGCTTCGTCGACAAGATGCGCGCCATGCGCGTGGTTGCGGCGCGCGAGTTCCGTTGCGGCGACGACGAGCAGTGTCTCGACAAGGCGGCGGTGCACGCCGACCACATCGTCGACGCGGCCGATGCTCGCGCGTCCGCCGCGGGCTTCACGTGTCCGGCGACCACCGAATCGCTCGGCCTCGCCGGCGCGGTCTCGTGGCCGGTGCGTTTCGTTCAGGACCAAGCCGGCAGCGGCCCCGATCACTGCAACTCGCGGCAGACGCGGGCGGCGGCCAGATTCGCGTCGGCGTACAGCCGCTGCGTTTCGCTGCGCGTGACCGACCCGCCCGCTTTTGACGAATGCGCCGGGAGCGCGCGCGAGTCGTTTGCCACGGCATGGAATGCCGCGCTGGCCGCCGATTCCTGTCCGGGAGCCGGCGACAGCGAAGCGGCAGCGCGTATCGAAGAGGAAATCGAACAGAGCGCGGCGCGTCTCGAAGTGCGCTGCGGCGACGGCCACGTGGCCGGAACCGAAGAGTGCGACGACGGCAACACCGACCCGAACGACGGCTGCAGCGCCGACTGCCGCACCGAATCGTGCGGCCGTGTTGCGGGTGAGGTCCGCTGCATCGTCTGTCCGCCCGATTCGGTGCCGAACGATGCGTACGACGCATGCCGCTGCGACGACGGTTTCGGCGGCGAGCCCGGCGCGTGCGTCGACGTCGACGAATGCGCTGCCGCCGAGAGCCCCTGCCCCGTCGAGTCGCCGTGCGTCAATCTGAAAGGCACGTACGCGTGCTCGATCGCATGCACCGCCGATGCGCTGCATGCGGCGCTCGCATCATGCGGCGCGCCGAACGGTGCGATCGCGTTCAACTGCACCGACACGGTGATTCCGATCCCGGGCGGCATGGCCGGTGCGCTTCTTCGCGAGAGCCAGTGCAACGGGCTCGTCATCGACGGCGCCGGCCGCAACATCACGTTCGAGCTCGATCCGGTCTGCTGGCAGACGCCGCTTCTGCCCGAACAGTGTCCCGGCGGCCTCGAGGAAGACGGCACGTGCTGGTGCCCGAACGTCGATTCGGGCGAGGAATTCCTGCTGCTGCGCGGCAACGACAACGTCGTGCGCGACCTGACGGTGCGCGGGTTCTTCGAAGGCATTCCGGTGCGCGGCCGCGGCAACGTCGTCGAGAACGTGCGTTTCGATCGTATGTGCGACGACGCATTCGGCAGCGTGATGACCGGCATCGGCAACGAGTTCCGTCACCTGACGGTCACCCGGGGATGCGACAAGTGCTCGGAGAACGGCGGCGTCCTCGAGGACACCGACCCCGATCCGCGCGTCGCCGAGCATTACAATGCGATCCTGTCGGACATCGACTTCGACGGCTGCCGGACGCCGGTGCGTGCGGCGTCATCCGGCCGCTTCCGTCTCGACAACCTGCGCATGCATCCGGCGGAGGAGCCGGACTTTCCGTGCGACGGACCGCGTTTTTCGGCCGGCAGCGACGCGTCATCGGTGGTCGTCGAGATGACCGGCAGCACGATCGAAGACTGCCGTCACGGCGTGCGGCTCGGCCGCGGCACCGATGCGGTGATTTCGAGCTCGCGCATTGCCGGCTGCGCGCTGCGAGGGATCCGCGCGGCGGGCACGGCGCGGGTTTCGGTCGAAGAATCGCGGATCGAAGATAACGGCGGCTCCGGATCGTCCGAGCCGGGTTTCGGCGGTGCCGCGGCCGTCGGCAGCGCCGCGCTCGATCTTGGCGGCGGCAGTCTCGTCATCGATGGTGCGCCGCGTTCGAGCGCCGGCGGCAACTGGCTGTGCGGCAATCATGGGCCGAACGGAACGCTGCGCGACCTCGACATCGAGGCGGGCCTTACCGCGACTGCGATCGGCAACTGGTGGTGCTCGCTCGATTCGCCGGCCGGCCGCATCGTCGGCGATGCGTCGATCGATCCCGTCCTTCCACGCGCTCCGCTCGAACCGTAAAAACGACCGGAAGTATGGACATGTCGAACGAGGGCAGGAAGGATGTGGCCACGATGATCCGCTGCAACCACAGGTTCGCTCGCCCGCTGCTTCTTGGTGCATGGCTGCTGATGACGCCGCCCGTTCCTTTGGGAACCGAGCTGCCTCCGATCTCGAGATGGACGCAGGCGTCGTCGCATGAAACCTCCGCGGACTGCGAGAAGAGCAGGGAACAGATGCGCAGCAGCGCGCGCTTCATCGTTACGAGCGTGCCCAACGCGAGTGCGCTGGCAATTGCCGCGGCGCTCGGCCGGCTGCAGGCAAGATGCATCGAGAACGCTCCGGCCGCAGCCAAACCGTAATTTCGACCGGCTCCTGCGATTCAAAAAAAAGGGGACAGGCACACGCGCCTGTCCCCTTTCTCGATGTCCGTTGCTTTACGCGGCCTGTGCCAGCGCCGTCCGGAACGTGAGATGCGCATCGCCGTCCGACTTGTCGACGACGATTTCCATGCCGTCGCGGATCTCTCCACCGACGATCCTCTTCGCGAGCTCGTTTTCGAGCTCGCGCTGGATCGTGCGCTTGAGCGGCCTCGCCCCGTACGCCGGATCGTAGCCGACCATCGCCAGATGGTCGCGCGCCTGATCGGTGAGCCGCAGCGTGATGTTGCGCGACTCGAGCCGTGCAACGAGCCTTGCAAGCTGCAGGTCGACGATCTGGCGCAGCTCCTCGCGCGTGAGGCCGTGGAACACGACGATCTCGTCGAGCCTGTTCAGGAACTCGGGACGGAACTCGCGTGACAAGAGGCCGAGCACTTCGGTCTTCATCCGCTCGTACGTCTCGGTGTCCTCGGCGCCGCGGTACGCCAGGATCTCGGCGCTGCCGATGTTCGACGTCATCAGGATCACGGTGTTGGTGAACACCACCGTGCGGCCCTGGCCGTCGGTCAGGCGGCCGTCGTCGAGCACCTGCAGCAGGCTGTTGAAGACTTCGCGGTGCGCCTTCTCGATCTCGTCGAGCAGCACGACGGTGTACGGGCGGCGGCGCACGGCTTCGGTGAGCTGGCCGCCTTCCTCGTAACCGACGTAGCCCGGCGGAGCGCCGATCAGGCGCGAGACCGAGTGCTTCTCCATGTACTCGGACATGTCGATGCGCACCATCGCGTGCTCGTCGTCGAACAGCTCAGCCGCGAGCGCCTTGGCCAGCTCGGTTTTGCCCACGCCGGTCGGTCCGAGGAACAGGAACGAGCCGAGCGGGCGATTCGGGTCCGAAAGGCCCGAGCGCGCGCGCACGACGGCGTCGGCGACGGCCTGCACCGCTTCGTGCTGGCCGACGACGCGCTCGTGCAGGCGGTCGGCAAGATGGATGAGTCGTTCCGCTTCGCCTTCCATCAGCTTGGAGACCGGAATGCGCGTCCAGCGCGAGACCACCGCTGCGATGTCGTCCTCGCTGACTTCCTCGCGCACGAGGTGGCTCTGCTCCTTGCTGAGATCGGCTTCGGCCTCGGCGAGCTGCTTTTCGAGCGCGACGAGCGTGCCGTACTTGAGCTCGGCGGCCTTGTTCAGGTCGTAGGCGCGCTCGGCCTGCTGGATCTGGGTTCGCACGTCTTCGATCTGGCTCTTGAGATCGCGAAGCTTCTGGCTCGCGCCGCGCTCGACTTCCCAGCGCGCCTTGAGCTCGTCGTGCTCGGAGCGCAGCTCGGCAAGCTCCTTCTCGAGCTTTTCGAGGCGCTGGCGCGATGCGGAGTCGGTCTCGCGCCTCAGCGCCTCGCGCTCGATCTCGAGCTGCATCACGCGCCGCGAGACTTCGTCGAGCGCGACCGGCATCGAATCCATCTCGGTGCGAAGCCGGGCGGCGGCTTCGTCGACGAGATCGATGGCCTTGTCCGGCAGGAAGCGGTCGGCAATGTAACGGTCGGAAAGGATCGCGGCCGTCACCAGCGCGGAGTCCTTGATGCGCACGCCGTGGTGGATTTCGTAGCGCTCCTTGAGGCCGCGAAGGATCGAGATCGTATCGGGGACCGACGGTGGAGCCACGCGCACCGGCTGGAAGCGGCGCTCGAGCGCGGCGTCCTTCTCGACGTACTTGCGATACTCGCTGAGCGTGGTCGCACCGATGCAGTGCAGCTCGCCGCGTGCGAGGAGGGGCTTCAGGAGGTTTCCGGCGTCCATCGCGCCCTCGGCCGCGCCGGCACCGACGACGGTGTGCAGCTCGTCGATGAACAGAATGATCTGTCCTCCGGACTCCTGCACCGCCTTGAGGACGGCCTTCAGCCGCTCTTCGAACTCGCCGCGGAATTTGGCGCCCGCAATCAGCGCGCCCATGTCGAGCGCGATCACCTTGCGGTCTTTGAGGCCTTCGGGAACGTCGCCGGCCACGATGCGGCGCGCGAGGCCTTCGACGATCGCGGTCTTGCCGACACCCGGCTCGCCGATCAGCACCGGGTTGTTCTTGGTGCGGCGCGACAGCACTTCGATCACGCGGCGGATTTCGTCGTCGCGACCGATCACGGGATCGAGCTTGCCGGCCGACGCGGCATCGGTCAGGTCGCGGCCGTACTTGGTGAGCGCTTCCATCGTCGCTTCCGGATTGCCGGACTCGACATTCGCGCCCTGGCGAAGCTCGCGGACGATCTTCTCGACGGCCGCTTGCTTGATGTCGAATTCGGCGAGGATCCTGCCGGCCTCGCCCTTGTCCGCGATGAGCGCGAGCAGCAGGTGCTCGACGCTGACGTACGAGTCGCCGAAGGTTTCCATCACGCGGCTCGCTTCGCGAAGGACTTTCGCGAAGCGCGTGCCGGCATGAAGCTGGTCGCTTCCGCCGGGGGCGGTCGGCAGCCGCGACAGAGCCGTCTCGAGCCGGTTTTTGAGCGCGGACGGCTCGCGGCCGAGCCGCCGGATGATCGTCGGCACCAGGCCGTCCTGCTGCGTGACGAGCGCGAGCAGCAGATGCTCGGGCTCGATCGTCGTATTGTTGCGATCGAGCGCGAGACCCTGGGCCTCGGAGATCGCCGCCTGCGTCTTGTCCGTATAATTTTTGTCCATATCCGCTCCCTTGCGAGCTTGTCGCGGGACCGCGACTTATTCCGAAGTAAGCACGAAGATCCGGGGGGCAACCGGGAAATCCCGTGCGCCGGGCCGGCGGCCGATCGGCCGCCGCGACTGCGGAAAACGTGGCAAAACATGTCCGGCCAGTCCAGCGATCTGCGGGCGCGCGTGCGGCGAAATGCGCCGGCTGTACGGCGCATCCATTGACCAGCCTGCATCGATCGGGATACCTCGATGCACCAGATGCGGTCGCGTTTCAGATTCCCGGCGCTCGTCGGAGCCTTCATCGGGGCGGCGTGGTGCCCGCATGTGGCGGTGGCCGCACCCGATCACGTCGTGATCGCAATCATGGAGAACCGCTCGTACGATTCGATCATCGGCTCGGCCGATGCGCCGTACATCAACAGTCTGGTCGCGGATGCCGCGCTGATGACGGCGTCGTACGGCGTCACCCATCCCAGCCAGCCGAATTACTTCTGGCTGTTCTCGGGCTCGAACCAGGGCGTCACCGACAACACGTGTCCGGTCGGGCCGTTTGCGACGGACAATCTCGGCAGCCTGCTGGTCGCGGTCGGCTACACGTTCACCGGATATTCCGACGAGCTGCCTGCTGCGGGATCGACGGTCTGCAGCTCGGGTGCATACCGGCGCAAGCACAATCCGTGGGTCAGCTTCTCGAACATCGCTCCTGCGCAGAACCAGCCGTTCACTGCGTTTCCTGCGGATTTCACGACGCTGCCGACGGTATCGATCGTGGTGCCGAACCAGCTTCACGACATGCACGACGGAACCATCGCCGAAGGCGACGCGTGGCTCGCAGCCAACCTCGACGCCTACGTCCAGTGGGCCGGCGATCACAACAGCCTGTTCGTGCTGACGTGGGACGAGGACGACAACCTCTCGGGCAACCATATTGCCACGCTCATCCTCGGCGCGGGGGTGGTGCCCGGCGCGTATGCGCAGGTCATCGACCACGTCGATCTGCTGCGGACGATCGAGGACCTCTACGGCCTCGGTTACGCAGGCACGAGCGCGTCGGCGACGCCGATTGCGAACATTTTCGCGTCGTGCGGCAACGGCATCGTCGAGAGTCCTGAGGAATGCGATGGCAGCGACGCGGGCTGTGGCGCGGGCGAGAGCTGCAGCGCGTGCCAGTGCGTGACGATCGCCGCGTGCTCGAGCGGAATCGTGCTGTCGGACGTCTCGCTGAGCCTCGCGGCGGATCCGTTCACCGTGCGGCTCCGGGCGAGCGCGATTCTTCCCGCTCCGTTTGCCGGCGTGAATCCACCGGTGGCCGGAGTTCGCGTCCGCGTCGACAGCGCGAGCGGCACCGATGGTTTCGACGCCACATTGCCCGGCGGCGCCGCGTGGACGACGAACAGTGCCGGAACGCGCTGGACGTATGTCGACCCGACCGCAAGCGTGGCCGGCATCACGAAGGCCGTCGTCATCGATCGGTCGGCGAAACAAAGCGGCGAGATCCGGATTCTCGTCAAAGGCCGCGGAGGGGCGATCGTGCTGCCCGCACCCACCGGGATCCGAACAGCCGTCGTGTTCGGCGATCCGGACGAATGCGCGTCGGCCGAGGCCGCAGACACGCTTTCGTGCTCCGGCGATTCCGAACGCGTGCGCTGCCGGTAGCTCGATCCGGATCGGCTGCCGTGCTTAACATGCGCGCGGCCCGGACCTCGTCGCCGGCCGAATCGATCTCGAAAGGAACACGCTCATGGAAGAGAAAGACCGTCTCGGCGCCAAGCTGCACGACAAGGGCAGGGGCGACGAAGACCAGTACATGGCACAGGTGGAGCGCGAGCGTCTCGCCAGGCTGAGCGCCGGCGGAGGCGTCGGTGCGCGTGCGTGTCCGCGCGACGGCGACTCGCTCGTCACGCGCATCGAGCACAAAGTCTCGGTCGACGTCTGTCCGACCTGCCATGGAATCTGGCTCGACAACGGCGAGCTCGAAACGATTCTCAGGAACGAAGAAGAACCGAGCGTGACACGCTGGCTTCGCGTGCTGCTCGGCCGTTGAGCCGGCCGAACGGTGTTCACCGGCATCATAGAGGACGTCGGCCGCGTCGCCGGGTCGGAAGACCTGGAGGCCGGACGTCGACTCTCGATCGCCACGTCGCTTCCCGTTGAGACGTTCCAAACCGGCGAGAGCATCGCGATCGCCGGCGCCTGCATGACGGTCGTATCGGCGGCCGGCGGCTGCTTCGCCGTCGACGTGTCGGCCGAATCGCTGCGCCGTTCGACGCTTGGCGATCTGGCCGTCGGCGACGCCGTCAACCTCGAGCGCGCGATGCGCCTCGGCGATCGTCTCGGAGGCCACATGGTCTCCGGCCATCTCGACGGCACGGGCACCGTCGACTCCATCCGCGACGAAGGCGAATCGAAGGTGTTCACGTTCCGGGTCGACGCGGCGATGACGAAAATGATCGTCGAGAAGGGCTCGGTCGCCGTCGACGGCATCAGCCTGACGTGTTTCGGCTGCCGCGACGGATGCTTCGATGTCGCGGTCATCCCGCACACGCTGGCCGTCACGACGCTCGGTCTGCGCAAGCCGGGAGCGCGCGTGAACATCGAGCTCGACGTGATGGGAAAGTACGTCGCGCAGCTCGTCGACGCTGCGATCGCGGCGCGCATCGACGCCGGAGGGCGGCGCCCGTAACCGCGCGGCTACTTCGTTCCTGATGCCCCGAGGAACGGCAGGATCGCCGCAAGCGGATTGACCTGCGAATCGAGCGTCTTTCCGATCCCTGACAACAGTCCCATCACGCGCAGCACCAGCATCAGGTCCGACGGCGCGCGCACGATCGGGTTCGCCCGGATCGCGGCGAGCAGCTCGGTCTGGATGCGGTCGACCATTTCCATGTTCGCGTATGCGCGGCCGGACTGCAGCGCCTGGCCGAGAAACAGCTCGCCGAGCGCGACGAACGTGTCGTCGCCGCCGTCGCGCAGCCGGAATCCGAGCGCACGGAACGCTTCACCGGTCGCATGCGGATCCTTGCCGATGATCGCCACGGTGAGCCGGATGATGCCGTCGCGAAGCTCCGGCGTGAATGCCTTGGCGAGGCCGAGGTCGAGCACGACGAGCTGGATCCCCGTCGGTTCCTTGCGGATCAGGAGATTTCCGGGATGCGGATCGCCGTGGAAAAACCCGTGCTCGAGGATCTGTCGCACACACACGCGCGTGAGCAGCTCGGCGACCTCGTGCTTGTCGATGCCGAGCGCGGCCAGCGCATCGAGATCGGTGATCTTGACTCCTTCGATGAAGTCCATCGTCAGCACGTGGCGTGACGTGAGCTCGGCGATCGGGACCGGAAAGCGCACCGAAGGATCTCCGGCAAAATCTGCGGCGAAACGGCGGGCGTTGGCGGCTTCGCGCACGAAGTCGAGCTCGAGCGGAATCAGGTTCTTCACTTCCTCGAGCACGATGCGCAGGTCGAAGTTGCGCTCGATGCGCACGAGCAGGTGCACGAAGAACGAAAAGTTCGCGAGGTCGGTCGCGACTACCCGGTCGATGTCGGGGTACTGCACCTTGATCGCCACGTCGCGACCGTCCGTCGTGCGTCCGCGATGCACTTGCGCGAGCGATGCCGATGCGACCGGAGTCTCGTCGACCGTTGCGTAACACTGCTCGAGCGGGCGTCCGAGGCTCGCCTCGATGTGCGGGCGGATCTGGCCGAACGGACGCGGCGGCACGCGATCGTGCAGCTCGCCGAGCACACGGATGAAGCTCGGCGGCAGCACGTCGGCGCGGCTGCCCATGAACTGGCAGACCTTGATCAGCAGGCCTTCCATGTCGACGGCGGCGTCGCGCAGCCGGCGCGCGGCGCGCTCGTGCTGATGGTCGTACCAGTCGGCTTGCGCGCTGCCGCCGGTGATCCGGCCGTGAATCTGGCGCGCCTTGTAATCGGCGTAGACGGACACGACGAGCCGCGCGACACGCAGGAAGCGCCGCGTACGTACCGGCAACGGCAGTGGCTGCGCCCGAAGGACGGCCGGAGATTCGAGCTCGTTCAAGCGCGTCGGACCCCGTCAGCGACCGCTGCGCGACCCGCGCCCGCCGATATCGGACTCGCGCTCAATTTCGTCCATTCGCGACTCGCTTTTGAGCTCGTCGATGCGTTCCGAAAGCCGCCTGGTGGCCTGCGTCGCGCGCCAGGCGAAGAAGAAGACCAGAAGGAAGACGAGGCCGTAGGCCGCACCGACGTGGTGAAGCTGCCGTGCGGCAAGATCATCGGCTGCTGATCCTGCCTGGGTTTCCGCCGTCGTCTCGTTCATCGCGGTAGGTTCCTTGTTTCGGCGGCACCGGGCGATGAGCCCGGTCGATGAAAGTCGGCGGCCAGATCGCCTTCGAAAAGCTCGATCCACGCCGCCGCGCGAAGCTCGGCGAACTTGATCGCCCACAGCCATGCGAGAAGCGGCAGGAAGGCCGCGAGACTGACGAGCAGCGTCGTCACCATCCGCGGATCGTCGATGCCGCCTTTCGGATTGTTGATGACCTGCGGATGGATGGTGTTGAACATGCGGGTTGCGAGAATCACCAGCGGAATGATCGCCGCGCCGAGGATGGCGAGCACGGCGGCGTAGCGCGGCGCCATTTCATTGTCGCGCGCGAAGATCCGCAGCAGCACGTACGATGCGAACACGAGCCACAGCACCAGGAACGTCGTCAGTCGGGAATCCGGCGTCCACCACGTGTTCCAGGCGGTGTGCGCCCAGATCGAGCCGGTACCGAGCACGATCGTCGCAAACACCATCCCGACCGATACCGCGGCGTGCGCCGCGTGATCCCAGACAACTTTTCGCGACAGCAGGAACGCGACGCTCGCGAGCCCGGCGCCGACGAATGCCACGTAGCAGAACGTGGCCGCCGGCACGTGCCAGTAGAAGATCCGCTGGCTGAATCCGAGTGTTTTTTCGGTGGGCACCCAGAAGAAGATCTGGATGAGCGAGACGAGCATCAGCGGAAGAGCGATGAGCGGCGCCACGCGCAGGATCCACTTCTGTATTTGCGAGGCTGCCATCGTTTTGCCGCGGGCCAGTGTGCTGGTGCCGGCCCGGCGAGTCTAATCCGCCGCAACGGCTGCGGCCGGCGAAGCGAGCGGCCGCGCGGGCCTCCCGCCGCGCCGATCAGTCGACGAGCACGAATTCGAACAGCATCCAGCCGGCTGTCACGACGACGATGTCGAAGGTGACGAGAAGCTGCCCCGGCATGCCGAGTGCACCTGCGCCTGCCCCGCCGAGCGCGAGCTGCGTGGCCTGCACGGCGGCGATCAGAAGCGGGATCTGCAGCGGCAGCACCAGCAGCGGCAGCACCATTTCACGGGCGCGTGTCCCGAGGGCGGCGAGCGCGAACAGCGTGCCGACCGCCGCGAGACCGACTGTCCCGAGCAGCAGCACCGCGACCAGCGCGACGGGACTTGCCAGCAGGGAAACTCCGTACATGAGCGAGAACGCGGGTACGAGAAGCGTCTCGAATGCGACCAGCAGGATCACGTTGACCGCGAGCTTGGCCAGAAAGATCGTGCCGCGGTCGAGCGGAGAAGTGAGCAGTCCTTCAATGCACGCGTTCTCACGCTCGATGAGAAACGTTCGCCCGAGCGCGAGCACGGCCGCAAAGACGACGGCGACCCAGAGGATTCCGGCGCCGAGCCGGGCCGAATCCTCCGGCCTGAGCGCAAGCGCGAACTGGAAGACCACCAGCACGAGCAGGCCGAGCACGAACAGCGCCGGCAGCGTTTCGCGCGAGCGGGCTTCGAGCACGAGATCCTTCCACAAAAGCGCAAGCACGCGGATTCCTGCTCCCGCTATCTCGATGATCCGGCGGGCGCCGCGATCTCTGCGCAGCGCGCCGAAATTTGTGCGGCGTCGGGTACGCCGACGCCATTGCCGTCCGCCGCGCTGTCCCACGCGACCTGCCCGCGGTCGAGGATGACGGCGCGCGTGGCCGACTCGAGCGCACGATCGATGTCGTGCGTGGCCATGACGATGGTGACGCCCTGCGCGCGCCGTTCGTCGAGGATCTCGCTCAGCAGGCGGGCTCCGGCCGGATCGAGGCCGGTCAGCGGCTCGTCGAGAAGCAACAGGTCGGGTGCGTGGAGCAGCGCGCGCGCGAGCCCGAGACGCTGCAGCATACCGCGCGAATACGTGCCGACGAGCTTGGTGCTTGCATGCGCGAGCCCGACGCGCGCAATCATTGCGTCAGCGCGCGATGGATCGTGCACTGCGAAAAGGCGGCCGTAATACGCAAGGTTCTCGCGCGCATCGAGGTCGCGATACAGGAACGACTCGTGGCCGAGATAACCGATCCGGCGCCGCAGGTTCGCGCTCGCCGGCAGCGCCGCTCCGAACAGCTCGACGGTGCCGGACTCCGCGCGCAGGAGGCCGGCCAGCATGCGCAGCAGCGTCGTCTTGCCGGCGCCGTTGGCGCCGAAGATCGCGACGCACTCGCCGCGCGTGACCACGAGATCGACGCCGCGCAGCACCGGTACCGCAGCGAAACGGCGCCGCAACGACTGGATGCGGATTGCCGGACCGGACTCTTCGGATGCGGCCGTGGTGCCGGCAGCAGCATGGCTGGTCGCAGCGCTCGTCATGGAAAAAGGGTGTGTCTCAGGCTGCGCGGCCGAGAGCCATCGGACTGCCCATATCGCGCGGGCGCGTGATCAGCCACAGCACGTAGAACAGATGACTGGCGACGGCAGCCGCGAGCAGGAAGAGATCGAGATTGCCGGTCACGGCGGCGAACAGGAGCGCGTACGCGATGCCGTCGCGCTGTACGAAACGCGAGACGAACTCGTCGCCGGCGGCCGGAGCATGCGATGCCGGCGCGCCGCGCATCGTCGAAAGCGCCTGGACGCCGGCAGGCTCCGCGGACGCCGCTGCGCTGGAGCGTGTCGCGGACGTGCGCCTGCGCGCGTCCCAGGATTCCCTGATGACGAAGACATACGCGATGCCGGTGCTGACGAGCACGCCGATGGTCGCAATCGTTGCCAGCAGCACGCCGGACGATTCGCGCGCGGCTCCGCCGGCCAGGCTCCACAGCAGCGCGATGTGCAGCACGGTGTCGCCGGCCAGATCGAGCTTCTCGCGGATGTCGGCGTCGGTGAAGCTTGCGCGCGCCAGCACGATGCCCGACGCGCCGACCAGCCGCGCGAGAAAGTAAAGGAACGCGCCGACCACGCCGGCGGTAAAGCTTCCGCCTTCGAGGATCCACGCCGCAGCAAGGCCGATGACGAGCTTGATCGCCGAAATGCCCGCGGGCCCGAGCGCGGTGCCTCCGAGCAGCTCGGCCAGCGGTGGAGCGAGTGTCGGGCGCAAGCGCAGCACGGGAAGCACGCGCTGCGGTCCGAACAGGTTCTCGATCAGCTTCTCTTCGGCATGCGCAGTCGAAACGTTGTCGCTCAGGCGCTGCTCGGAATGCGAATCCAGATCGACGAGAGCGGCGTCGCGCGCCGAGTCCTCGTGAATCAGCGCGCCGAGGGCGGACGCAGCCGACGTCGTGCCGAGCTGCGCGGCAACACGCACGGCGTCTTCCCGCGTCACGCAGGCGATCGGCGCCGAGATGCAGCCGCGCTCGCAGACACGGCCGAACGCCGGGAGCCTGCCGGCGTCCCGAATTGCGATCATCGCCGTCAGCGAAAGGTACCATTCGGCGGCAATCGCGAGCATCGCGTCGTGCGGAGCGCCGGGAAGCTCGGCGAACTGATCGGCAGGCATGCAGCGCGTGGACGAATCGAGAAGCCCGCGGATTTCGGCGCCGAGCGCGCGGCGCTCGGGCGGATAGACGACGATGACGTCGAGACCGAGCAGGTGGCCGGCCTGCACGTGGCGCTGCACGGACGGCACTCCGGCCAGCGTGGTAAGCGCTCCCCGGCCGCTGACCAGTACAAGGAGCGTTTCGGCCATCGACAGCCTGTATATCGAGCCGGACCCCGGTAATCGAGCGGAAAGCTCGCAGCCGCCGGGCGAAGAGCGCGCAAGCATCGGTGCCGTGCCCGCAGGCGATTCTCGCATCATGACGGTTTGCGCCAGTGGCGACGGCCCGCGAAACTCCGGCCCATGACTTCGAGAAGCTCCGTGGTTTCGAACTGGGGCGCCGTGATCGCGACCCAGAATCTGCCGAGAGGCGCCGAGATGGATCTCGTCTCGCGCTGGCTGCTGATCATTCGCGCAAGCGTTTTCCCGATGACGCTGTGCTCGGGCCTGATCGGCGGGCTGCTCGCCGTGCATTCGCCGGATACGAGCTTCGGGTGCTTTTTCCTCGCGCTCGTCGGCCTCGTGGTCGCGCACGCGGCCAACAACATGATCAACGACCTGTTCGACGTGATCGGAGGCGTCGATACGGCCGGTTACGTTCGCACGGTGTACGCGCCGCACCCGATCCTGTCGGGCCTGATCTCGAAGCAGGGGCTGATTGCAGCGATCCTCGTCGCCAACGTCATCGATCTTGCGATCCTCGTCCAGCTCGTCTCGCTGCGCGGGTGGCCGGTGCTCGTGTTCGCGCTGTCGGGCCTGTTCATCAGCGTCTTCTACGTGGCGCCGCCGCTCAAGCTGAAGCACCGCGGCCTCGGCGAGCCCGGCGTTGCGATCGTGTGGGGACCGCTGATGATCGGCGGCACGTACTTCGTGACGACCGGCTCTGCGCCGCCGTGGGTGTTTCTCGCGAGCCTTCCGTACGCGATGCTGGTGACGACCGTGCTGTTCGGGAAGCACGTCGACAAGCTCGATTCCGACGCGGCGAAGGGAATCCGAACGCTGCCGGTCATTCTCGGACGGGAACGTGCGCTGTCGTGGACGCGCGCGATGATGGCGGCGTATTTCGTGCTGGTCGCGCTGCTCGTCGTTACCGGCGTCGTCAGCGCATGGTGCCTGCTCGTGGTCGCCGCAATTCCGCGCCTGCTCGAGACGCTCGAGACGTTCCGAAAGCCGCCGCCGGACGGGCCGCCGCCGGGCTATCCGATCTGGCCGCTGTGGTACGTTGCGTGGGCGTTCCGTCTCAATCGCCGCGCCGGCGGGCTGTTCGTGCTCGGGCTGCTCGCCGATTGCCTGATCCCGCTGCACGTCTCGCTGCATCCGTAGCGGCACAGCGGCTCGGCACATGGTGGCGGTGCCTTACCAGCATCCACCGCGTGCCCGCCGATCGGGCAGCGCGCGTGTGCGGCGTTCTCTTGCCGGGCAGCGCTGCGGGCGCTCGGACGCGCGAAACTCCCGCAATTTCGCGGACGCACCAACGCCTGCGCGGAAATTGCGCTGGCCCCGGCGACTGCGGGTGCCGTGGCATGGCCGTTGCTGCTTCGACCGCGTGCTCGGTCTCGTCATGACGGCAGGCGGCGCACGCGGCGCCTACCAGGCCGGCGTAATGCGCCGGATCGCCGAGATTCCGTCGCTGCGCAACGCACCGTCGCCGTTTGCGATCATTACCGGCGCTTCGGCCGGGGCGATCAACGGGACGGCGCTTGCAGCGCGCGCAGCCGACTTCGGCGATGCCGGCGTCGACGTTGCGCGGCTGTGGTGCGAGCTGACCGTCGAGAAGGTTTTCCGCTCCGACATTCCGTCGCTCGTGACCACCGGCGCACTGCTCGCGCGCGATTTCCTGCTTGGCAGCATCCTCGGCCACACGGTCACGCACGGAATCTTCGACACGTCTCCGCTCGAGGCGATGATGGAAGCGGCGTTTCCGCCGCACGGGATCGCCGATGCGATCCGTCGCGGACAGCTCTACGCCGTCGCCGTTACGGCAACGAGCTATCACTCCGGTCGGTCGTATACGTTCGTGCAGGGGCGGCGCGGGCATCCGGTCTGGTCGAAGTCGCGGCGGGTCGTGCTGCCGGCAGTCCTGACGCATCGCCACGTGCTCGCGTCCTCCGCGATCCCGATCCTGTTTCCGCCGGTCCGTATCGAGGAGGACACGGGGGGACTGTGGTTCGGCGATGGCGCGCTTCGCCTCGTTGCGCCGATGAGCCCCGCCATCCGCCTCGGCGCAACGCGTATCCTCGCGGTCGGCGTGCGTTCGTCGAGGGCGGCCGATACGCTCGCGCACGAGGAACGTGCGCCGACCACTGCCGACGGTGAGTCCGGACATCTCGCCTGTCCGCCTCTTGCCCAGGTCTGCGGCGTATTCTTCAACGCGATCTTCCTCGATCATCTCGACGCCGACATCGATCACCTGCGCCGCATGAATACGCTGCTCGCGAATCATGTTCCGGCAGTCCACGAAGGAGCAGCCGGTGAGCCGGCCGCGCCGGCAGTCGAAGGCATGCGGCCGATCGAATCGCTGGTCGTGTCGCCTTCCGAGGATCTCGCGCTGATTGCCCAGCGATTCGCCCACCGGATGCCGCGCATCGTTCGCTACGTTCTCGACGGTCTCGGCATCCCCGACGCGCAGAGCGCCGACCTGATGAGCTATCTTCTGTTCGACGGGGCGTTCACGAGAACGCTCGTCGAAATTGGCTGGCGCGACGCCGATGCGCGCGCGGCCGAAATCGAGGATTTCATCCGCGGCGCCGAGCCGATGGCAGAACGGGTCACGCGCGCACCGCGAAAGCTGCGCGCGGTGCCGACGGTCGCCGGGGAAGCGGCCGAGCGCGCGTAGCCGACACCCGGGATCGCCGCGTTTCCAAACCCGCCCGTTCCGCATAAGTTCCCGCCGCCGGCAAAGGGAAGCCTTGCCGAGCCCCCGACCTTCAAGGAGTTCGTTTCATGCGAGAAGCCGTCATCGTTGCGAGCAAGCGCACCGGCCTGGCCAAGTCGTACCGCGGATCGTTCAATGCGACGCGTCCGGACGAAATGGCGAGCCACGTCATCAAGGCTGCGCTCGAGCAGGTTCCCAGACTGGACCCGAAAGAAATCGAGGACTGCATCCTCGGCTGTGGATTCCCCGAAGGCGCGCAGGGAATGAACGTCGCGCGCGTTGCCGCACTCGGCGCCGGGCTTCCGGAGACCGTGGCGGGGACGACCGTCAACCGCTTCTGCTCGTCGGGCCTGCAGGCGATCGCGATGGCGGCGCACCAGATCATCAACGAAGGCGCCAACGCGGCGATCGGCGGCGGCGTCGAGAGCATCACGATGGGCCAGGGCAAGATGAACGCCGACGGCATCGTCAGCCAGAAAGTGTTCGACATGTGGCCGGGCGTCTACATGGGCATGGGCGAGACTGCCGAGGTCGTGGCCGAGCGCTACAACATCTCGCGCGAGGACCAGGACGCGTTTGCGCTGCGCAGCCAGCAGCGCACTGCCGCTGCGCAGGCGAACGGGATCTTCAACGACGAGATCGCACCGATGCAGGTGCAGTTCGCGCGCAAGGGCAACGACGGGAACATGGTCATGGAGGACAAGCTCGTCGATCGCGACGAGTGCAATCGCGCGAGCACCACGCTCGACGCGCTCGCGTCGCTGCCGCCGTCGTTCCGTCCGACCGGAACCGTTACCGCCGGTAACGCGAGCCAGCTGAGCGACGGCTCTTCGGCAACCGTGCTGATGTCGGCCGATCGCGCGAAAGAGCTCGGCATCCAGCCGCTCGGCATCTACCGCGGCTTTGCCGTCGCCGGATGCCGTCCCGAAGAAATGGGCATCGGACCGGTCTACGCCGTACCGAAGCTTCTCAAGCGCGCAGGCCTGAAGATGTCGGACATCGACATCGTCGAGCTCAACGAAGCGTTCGCGTCGCAGCTTCTCTATTGCATGCGCCAGCTCGAGATCTCGGACGAGCAGATCAACCCGAACGGAGGCTCGATCGCGATCGGCCATCCGTACGGCATGACCGGCTCGCGCATGACGGGACACCTGCTTTACGAGCTCCGCCGTCGCGGCGGACGTTACGGCATCGTGACGATGTGCATCGGCGGCGGGCAGGGAATGGCCGCGCTGTTCGAAGCCTGCTGAACGAGACGGAATCCATTCAAGGGAAGGCTTGCCTGCCAACCGGGGCAGGAATGCAGTGCGCTTCGCAAAGAGGCTCATGACCGGGGCAGGCAGCCTTTTCTTTTCGTGCTACAACTCGAGTCGTGGATACGACTCGTAAAGTGATCCTGGTCGCGAGCGCATCGAGCCCGGACCGTGCGATTGCGCTCGAGCGCCTGCTCGGCGCCGCGGCGGCTCGTTCCGGCTGGGGGGAGCGCCTGGAGATCCGCGTCGGAGGCATCGAAAGCGGTGCCGGCCGGCTCAGCGATGCCGGAACGGCTGCGCTCAAGGCGCTCGGCATCGACGCCGAAGGCTCGATCTGTCCCGATCTCGACCGCCGCCCGCAGCTTCTCGAGAACGCGGCAATCGTCGTCTGCGATCGCGGCGACGTGGCCGATGTGCTCGTCGACTGGGACGAAGCCGGCGAAGCCACGTTCGTCTGCGTGAGCGAGCTCGCCGACTCCGACGACGGAAGCGACGACGAAGACGCTTTGCCGATCGGCGACGAGGTTCGCGGCTACGAAAGTCGCATCGACGAAGTGCTGCGACGCACGGTGGCAGACAGCGCGGCCTGAGCGCTGCCCGCAACGCTACTCTGCTGCGTCTCGCGCAACCACAGCGGGCGCTTCACGACGGGAAATGCCGGCGCATTGAATGAGCGCATTTCCTTGACGTATAACCGAAGGCTTGGAGAATTCCCCGGATACGTCTCCCGTCGCTTCCGTTCCGCAAGCTCGTGGAGTCGAACGCGGCAAGGAGCGGTTGCTCCGCTGGCGTCCGCTTCGCCAGGCCGCTGCGATCCTCGTGGCGGCGCCGGTTCTCGTCGCGCTGCGTCTCGGCGATCCAGGGCCCGGCACCACCGAATGGCCGCTCGCCGAGCTGCCCGAACCGTCGGGCATCGTCTATCACCCGATTCGCAAGACCCTGTTCGTCGTCGGCGATGAAGGCGACATCGGCGAAGTCTCACTCGACGGAAAGCTCGTGCACGAGCTGCATCTCGGCGGAGATCTCGAGGCCATTTCCGTCGATCCGAAGAGCGGCCTTCTGTATGTCGCGCGCGAAGGTCACGAAGTGATCTTCGAAGTGCGGCCCGACGATTTCAGGATCGTGCGGCGTTTCACGATCGATCGCAGCTACAAGGGAGACCCCAACTTTCTTCGGCGCGGCGGAGACGGCGTCGAAGGCCTCGCGTTCGTTCCCGACGACAGTGATCCGGAAGGCGCGCATCTGTGGGTCGTCAACCAGTACGATCCTCCGGTGCTCGTCGAGCTCGCGATCCCGATGCGCACGTCGAAGGAGAAGTTTCTGACGGCGACGATCCGGCGCGCGATTCCGATCGATTCCGCGCCGCTTTCCGAAGTCACGTGGATGCCGGGGTCGCGCGAGTTCCTCGTGCTCTCCGCGCTGTGGAAGCGCGTCTCCGTGCTCGACGCCGACGGCAACTACGAGCGCAGCGTGCGCATCCCCGGATTCATGCCGGAGGGAATCACCGAGCTGCCCGGCGGCCGTTTCGCGATCGCACAGGACTCCGGCGGCCTCGTCGTGTGGAAACCCGAGAGCGACCCGTTCCGCGGCGACGCTGCCACCGGGCCGCCGCCTCCCGACAAGCGCGACGACGTCCGCGGAGCCGCCTCCACGTTGCCGGTTGCCGCAGCGCGCAAGCCGCCGCCCAAAACCGCCCACTGAAATCGGGGACAGACACCGATTTCGTCAAATCGGTGTCTGTCCCCGATTTCGATCCGCGGCGGCAGTCGATGTCGCCGTCAAACTCGAATATTGTCGGCTTTTTGCGAGAGCCCGAGTTCCCGATCAGGTTCCCACGTTCCCAGGTTCCGATGACGACCGGCAAGCGATGACAACCAGCAAGCACACATCGAAGAAGACTCCTTCCGCGCCGAGGTCCGGTGCCCGAAAGCCGACCGCCCTGGTCACCCGTACGCAGCCGAGGAAGCTCGCGGCTGTCGTGCTCGCGGCCGGACAGGGCAAGCGAATGCTCTCTCCCCGCGCGAAGGTCGTTCATGAGATCGCTGGATTGCCGCTGGTCTCGCATGTGCTCGCGGCGATCGAGCCGCTCGGCTGTGCGCCGGCGGTCGTCGTGGTCGGCCACGACGCCGATTCGGTATGCGCCGCGATTGCCGGAAAGGCCGCGACCGCCGTGCAGCGCGAGCAGCTCGGAACCGGGCACGCCGTGCTGCAGGCGCGCAAGGCTCTCGCCGGCTTCGACGGCGACGTGCTCGTTCTTTGCGGCGACGTTCCGCTGCTGCGCACCGAGACCATCCGCGAGCTGGTGCGCCTGCACCGCCGTGTCGGTGCCAAGGCCACCGTGCTGAGCGCCGTCGTCGACGATCCGTCGGGATACGGACGCATCGTGCGTGGCGAAACGGACGGCGACATCCGCATCGTCGAGGATGCCGATGCGAGTCCCGACCAGCTCGAGCTCGACGAGATCAACACCGGCACGTACTGCTTCGACGCGGGCTTCCTGTTCCAGCGCCTTTCACGGCTCGAACGCAACAACGCGCAGGGCGAGTACTACCTGACCGACCTCGTCGAAGCCGCCGCCGCCGACAACTCGGCCGCGTGCGTGACGCTCGAAGACGGCGAAGAGGGCCACGGCGTGAACACGCGCGCCGACCTCGCGCGCATCGAAAGCATTCTGCAGGAGCGGCTGATCACTCGCGCAATGGAAGGCGGCGTCACGTTTCTCGACCCTGCGACCGCAATCCTTTCGACGCGCACGCAGATCGGACCCGAGACCGTCATCGGCCCCGCGGTCCGGCTCGAAGGCGATGTCCGCATCGGTCGCGGCTGCGTTCTCGAGGGCTCGACGCACCTTCGCGATACCGTCGTCGAAGACGGCGCGCTGCTGCGCTGGGGCGTCGTCGCCGATCGCGCGCACATCGGATCCGGAGCGCGGGTCGGGCCGTTCGCGCATCTGCGGCCCGAAGCCGAGCTCGGCGAGGACGTGCACATCGGCAACTTCGTCGAGGTCAAGAAGGCCACCGTCGGTGCGCGTTCGAAGGCGAATCATCTCGCCTACATCGGCGACGCGACGGTCGGCCGCGACGTCAACATCGGCGCCGGCACGATCACCTGCAACTACGACGGCGTCGACAAGCACCGGACAATGATCGGAGATCGCGTGCAGATCGGCAGTGACACGCAGCTGGTCGCCCCGGTCAGCGTGGGCGCCGACGCGTACATTGCGGCCGGATCGACGATCTCGAAGGACGTCGAGGCGGGCTCGCTCGCATTCAACGAAAAACCGCAGCGCGGCCGCAGCGGATGGGTCGAGGCGTTCCGCGCGCGCAAGGCCGCAGCCAAGCCTTCGCTTGCGAAGTCCGCAACCAAGCCTTCGCTCGCCAAGTCTGCGGGCAAGTCGTCGCTCGCCAAACCTGCGGCCAAGCCTTCACTCGCGAAGCCTGCAACCGGGACCGCGCGCGCGGCAAGGAAGCGATAACGGTATGTGCGGAATCGTCGGATACGTCGGGCACCGCGAAGCCGAGGGCGTGCTGGTCGGAGGCCTGCGCAAGCTCGAATACCGCGGATACGATTCCGCCGGCCTTGCGATCCTCGACAGCGGCCGGCTCGACGTTCGCCGTGCAGTCGGCAAGCTCGACAATCTCCAGTCGCTTCTGAACGGCCATCCGATGGCCGGCACGACCGGGATCGGACACACGCGATGGGCGACGCACGGCCGTCCGTCCGAGCGCAACGCGCACCCGCATCGCGCCGGCGACATCGTCGTGATCCACAACGGCATCATCGAGAACTTTCTGCAGCTGCGCGGCGAGCTCGCCGCTGCGGGCTGCGAGATGACGTCGGATACCGACACCGAAGTGATCGGGCACCTGATCGAAATGGAGCGGCGCAGCGGAAAGACGCTGGCAGACGCGACGCGCGCAGCGATCGGCCGACTCCGCGGGTCGTTCGCGATCGTCGCATTGTCGTCGTCGGAGCCCGACCGCCTGGTGGCGGCCAAGAATGCGACCCCGGTCGTCGTGGGCATCGGCGACGGTGAGAACATCGTAGCGTCCGACATCCCGGCGCTGCTCGACTACACGCGCGACGTGCTGTTCCTCGAGGACGGCGAGATGGCCGAAGTGACCGCAACGTCGGTCGTGGTCACGACGTTCGCCGGCGCGCCGGTCAATCGCGCGTCGCGCCGCATCACGTGGGATCCTGTGACCGCGCAGAAAGGCGGATACAAGCACTTCCTGCTCAAGGAGATCCACGAGCAGCCGGTCGCGATCGTCGACACGCTTCGCGGGCGGCTCTGCCAGGACACGCAGACGGTCTGCCTGGATGAGCTCGAGGCCCTCGAGAAGCAGCTCGACCGCATCGACCGCCTGACGATCGTCGCATGCGGCACCGCGTGGCATGCCGCACTGATCGGCCGCTACGCGATCGAGCGCCTCGCCCGCATCCACGTCGACGTCGATTACGGCAGCGAATACCGCTACCGCGATCCGGTCGCCGACGAGCGCACGCTGATGATCGTGGTTTCGCAGTCGGGCGAGACGGCCGATACCCTCGCGGCGGTCGACGCCGCGCACGAGCGCGGCGCTCCGGTGCTGGCGATCTGCAACGTCGTCGACTCGTCGATCGCGCGCCGTGCCGACCACGTGCTGTACACGCATGCCGGCCCGGAGATCAGCGTCGCGAGCACCAAGGCGTTCACGACCCAGCTGTCGGCGCTCTACCTTCTCGCGGTCTGGCTGGGGCGCCGCAAGGGCGCGCTGTCGAGCGAGGACGAGGCGCGCTACGTGCAGGCGCTCGTCGAGCTTCCGCTGCTGATGGAAACCGCGCTCAAGGAAGAAGAGAAGATCGCGCGCATCGCGCGCCAGATCTCGCCGGCGACCGACATGCTCTACCTCGGCCGCGGCGTGAACTATCCGGTCGCGCTCGAGGGCGCACTCAAGCTCAAGGAAATTTCGTACATCCACGCCGAGGGCTATCCGTCCGGCGAGATGAAGCATGGGCCCATCGCGCTGATCGACGAGACGATGCCGGTGCTGGTGCTCGCGCCCAAAGACGACGTCTACGAGAAGACGATCAGCAACCTGATGGAAGTCCAGTCGCGCGGCGGCCGCATCTTCGCCGTCACCGACCAGGCCGACGACGAGCTCATGCGAATCTCCGAGTGGGTCATTGCGGTGCCTCACACCGAAAGCCTGATGATGCCGGTGCTGCTGACCGTGCCGCTTCAGCTTCTGGCGTATCACGTGGCCGTCGAGCGCGGCACCGACGTCGACCAGCCGCGCAACCTCGCCAAGAGCGTGACCGTGGAATGATCGCAGTCGAGACCGCCGCAGGCAGAGCCGGCTCGGCGGAGCCCAGCCTGTTTACGACCGACGCGGTTGCGTACTCCCGGTCGTGGAGGATCGCGGCCGCAGCGCTGCGGATTTTCTCGCGCGGCGGCCTGTTGCTGATGCTTGCGGCGCTGACACTGTCAGCCACGCCACCGTCCAATCCGTTCAAGATGATGCGGCTGTTTGCGGCATTGTTCCTCGCGCCGGAGCTTGCATCGTGGTTCATCGCGCGCGCGTTCGCCGCATCCATTCGAGTGGACGACGGGCGCCTGCGCATCGAATCGCGCGACGAGACCATCGAGATTCCGTTGTCGTCGATCGCCGCCGCCGAGCCGTGGAGATTTCCGGCTCCGGCGCTCGGCCTGGGGATGCTGCTGCGGTCCGGCCGGCGCATCCCGCTGGAGATCCGGACCGAGGATCCGGTTGCCCTCGTCGATGCGATGATTGCGGCCGGAGCTGCGCCGGAGCTGCGCAACGGGCTCGAGCATCCGCTGGTGATGTTCGCACGCGCCAGGCTCGCGCATGGCCCTGGCCGGCTCGAGAACCCGTTCCTCAAGTTCGTTCTGTTCTCGCTCGTGCCGACGATCCCGATCTTCCGGCTGCACCAGTACATCGCGTACGGCGGAGCGTTCGGCGAGTACTACACGTACGGGCTCCAGATGTATCTGGTCGGTTTCGGCATCTGGTGGGCGAAGCATGCGATCTGGCTGGTGCTGATCGCAGCGGCGTTTCGTGCAGTCGTCGAAGTCGTCGCATTCGCCGTCGCGGCTGCCGCGCCTTCTCTCGCGACGGGTGCCCGGTTGATCCTCGAGGTCCTCCAGCGCCTGCTTTACTACATCGGAATCCCGCTGCTGATTTACCTGCGCCTGACGGCGTAGACAGACGAGCCTGCGCTGACGGCGCGGGGTTGTTCCTGCGTCGCTCTGCGCGCCGCACGCTCCAATAAAAAGGCCCGGATGCATCGGGGTGCATCCGGGCCCTTCTACCTTCGGCCGTTACCGGCCTCAGGCTCGTTGGATCACGGAGTAGCCGGGTTGAAGACCGACAGGGCCCAGCCCATGCGCTCGTGTCCATAACGGTTCCAGAACGACGTCTTGCCGCCGACGTACGAGCTGTCCGGGAGATCCGGCGGACCGGAGCCGCTGGCGTCGCCGCCCGGCCAGATTCCGGTGCCGACCGTTCCGCCCGCGTAAGTCGGATGCGTGTCGTCGGACTGGATGTAGTCGTAGCTGGTCGTCGAGCTCGCGTAGTGCGTGTTGGCGTCGCGGATCGTCGACTTGAGCGTCGACGTGATGCGCGTGACGTACGCCGCTTCCGACTCGCCCTGGACGTACTTGAGCGCGTTGGAATCGATCTGGCCGTCGCCGTTGCTGTCGTAGTCCGCGCCCATGAAGTTCGCGAAGCTGTCGACGCACACGAAGCCGTACGTGTTGGCCGTGTTGCATGCACGCCAGTTCATCTTCGCGAGGTACGGAAGGAACTTGTTGCGCATGTTCACCGGCGAGCCCGTGGCCGGATCGTAGCAGCTGCTGTTGACGTTGTCCGCGTTGTAGCCCGGGTAGAAGAGGTTCGAGATCGCCTTCACCCGCACATTCGCGCCCTTGTTGGCGTTGATGTACGACATCGCCGCGTTCTGGTACGTCGTGCAGTTGTTCAGCGCGGTATCGAGCACGCCGAAGTTGCAGGCGCCCGACTGGCCCTTCAGGTTGCTTCGCGCCTGGAGACCGTCGTTGCCGCACATCTCGAACGTGACGACGCGAGTGTTCGACGTCTGCATGTACGAGCGCTCGTTCACGATCTTCTCGTTGTAGACGCCCGAGGCGAGCGCGCCGGACTTGCAGCGGCGGATGCTCTCCATGTCGGCGTTCCACTTGTTCTGCAGGTAGTCGGCGTCAACGGTCGGCGCGGCGAACAGCGCCTCTTCGAACAGCGAAGTGTTGTATCCGGCGTAGATCGAGTCGCCGTATGCCGTCACGCGGTACTTCGCACTGGTGCCCGCGCGGTCGATGGTCCAGGACATGTTCTGAGTCAGCGTGCTGGCGTAGGCCTGGGTGCCCAGCACGATAACTCCGATTGTCGAAAGCAGAGTGAAACTCCGCCGCAAACTCCTCTGATTCATTCGTACCCTCCGGTATGTGTTCTGCGATTGGGATGTCGCGGCCTTTGCTCGAGGTGGTCTCCGCGACTCAGCATGGTGTACCACTCTGCATGCCGCACGGGAAGGCTTTTGGACCAACAAAAAGCGGTAAGTAACGGTATCTAGTGCACTTTTTTCAAATTACCATACGCAATTGCGTACCGTAACAACCCGTCCGGGGCCTACGCAGTTGCGTACCGGACGAGTCGATCCGCGGGATGGCCGGCATTCGGAGATCGGGCGGCGGATGGTCCGGCGGGCTGTCCCGGAGCCGGAATCGCACGGGAATCAGCTGCCCGGCTCCGGCGTTTTGGTCCGGTCGTGCGGCCGCGATACGGTCGCGCGATGAGCACACTTTACGATTTCCGCATTCGATCCATCGACGGGAAGACGCGTTCGCTCGACGAGCTGCGCGGAAAGACCGTCCTGATCGTCAACGTCGCTTCCCAGTGCGGGCTGACGCCGCAGTACGCGGGCCTCGAGGACCTGCAGAAAAAGTACGCGGACAAGGGCTTCACCGTGCTCGGCTTCCCGTGCAACCAGTTCGCCGGCCAGGAGCCCGGAGACGAGGGCGAGATCCAGAAGTTCTGTTCGACGACTTACGGCGTGACGTTTCCGCTCTCGTCGAAGGTCGACGTCAACGGCGACTCCCGCGACCCGATCTATGGCTGGCTCGCCGAACAGCCGACCGCGCCCGACGGGCCGGGCGACATCAAGTGGAACTTTGCCAAGTTCCTGATCGGTCCCGACGGCAACGTGGTCGCGCGGTTTTCGCCAATGGTGACGCCCGACGATCCGGCCCTCGTAGCCGCGATCGAAAGCTCCATAGGCTAGCTGCCGAACCGCGGCCGCGGGCAACGCCGGCGGCTGCCCATTCCACTTCGTCCGCCGTGCCGTGCGGCGGCGGACGCGCGCGTGCCGTCTGTCTCCGCACCCGGCGTGACTCGTTTGGCAACGTTGCCGAGGGGGGTATAGTCCCGCCAATGTTCGCGAAATCTCCTCAGCCGCTGCAGGCCGCCAAGGCCTCGCCGATCTCACCGGTAGCCGATGTGATCGACGAGATCCGCCGCGGACGGATGATCGTGCTGATGGACGACGAGGACCGCGAGAACGAAGGCGACATCGTGGTTGCGGCCGAGAAGGTCACCGTCGAACAGGTCAACTTCATGATCCGGCACGCGCGCGGCCTGATCTGCATGCCGATCACCGAAGACCGCATGCAGAAGCTCGGACTTCGCATGATGGTGCCCGAGAACACCGCGCCGCTCGGCACCGGCTTCACCGTTTCGATCGATTCGCGCTCCTCGACGGCGGGCGGCGTAACCGCGGCCGATCGCTGCCGCACGCTGCGCCAGGCCGCCGACCCGACGTCCGAAGCCAGCGACTTCGTGATCCCTGGCCACATCTTCCCGCTGCGTGCCCGCGAGGGCGGCGTGCTGGTACGAACCGGCCAGACCGAAGGCTCCGTCGATCTTTGCCGGCTCGCAGGGCTCGAGCCCGCCGGAGTGATCTGCGAGATTCTCAACGAGAACGGCACCATGGCGCGGCTGCCCGACCTCGTCCGTTTTGCCGAGACCCACGGCCTCAAGATCTCTACGGTGGCCGACCTGATCCAGTACCGGCTTCAGAACGAGTCGCTGGTCCGGCGCATCGCCAGCGCCCGCCTGCCGACAAAATACGGCGGAGAGTTTACCGCTCACGTCTATTGCTCGAGTGTCGAAGAGGGCGAGCACATTGCGCTCGTCAAAGGCTCGATCGATCCCGAACGCCCGTTGCTGGTCCGGGCGCATGCCGAATATCTGCCCGGAGACGTTTTCGCGTCGGTGCAGCGAAACACGGGCGACGTGCTGCACCGGGCCATGGCCAGGATCGCGGCGGAAGAGAACGGCGTGCTGCTCTACGTCCGCCGGCACCGGCGCGGCGCCGAGATGCTGGCGGAGGCGGGAGGGGGCCCGGCCACCACCAATCCCACCGCCCGCCTTGCGAGCTTCAAGGACTACGGCATCGGAGCGCAGATCCTGCGCGACCTCGGCGTGAGGCGCATCCGGCTGCTGACCAATTCGCCGTTCCGGCTCCCCAACCTCGCCGGTTATGGGCTCGAGGTCGTCGAGGTCGTCAGTATCTGAGCTCGCCGAACGGGCCTGGCTCGAAGGGGCGGCCGGCGCGCGGTGACGGGGGTCTCACGCCGAGCGGAAAATCGATCAAGCTCTAGCTATGACGAGGGCTTTCGGTTACCAACAGGGGTACACGCCGATGGCCGAGAGGCCCGGCAACGCGGTACGGTCCGGCATCCCGGGAGGTGCTTATGAGAAAGTTCACTCTAGTCGCAGCGCTCTTCTCACTCATGATCGCCAACGTCGCGCTGGCCGGAGACACCATCGGCTATGTCAAGACGATGACCGGCAAGGCTTCGGTTGTTCGGGCAGGTGCTGAGCACCCGCTCGCCGTCGGCGCTCCCCTCTACGAAGACGACCTTCTCAAGACCGCGGCGGAGTCGAGTCTCGGCGTCACGATGAAGGACGGCACCATGCTGTCGGCCGGTCCGGAGACAGAGCTGCTTCTCGACAAGTACGCATATGCGCCGAAGTCGGGGCAGATGGGGTTCGTCGCGCGTGTCAGCCAGGGCACGCTCGATTTCGTCTCGGGCATGCTCGGCAAGCTCGCGCCGGAGTCGGTTGCGATCGAGACGCCGACGGGCGTGATCGGCATGCGCGGAACGCACTTCGTCGTGCGCGTCGCACCCGGACAGAAGTTCGCCGACGAGACGAATTCGAAGCACAAGAAGGGCTGAACCGGTTCCGAGAACGGTCGTCGGGTCGGGAGAAAGGCTGGGATCGATGAAGCGCAGTGCTGTTGTCTTCGCGCTGGTCCTGGTCTTCGCTGGCTGCGCGCCCAGAAATTACGTGGTTCTTCTGGACAATCCGGGCGGAGGGTCCGGAAAAGTCATCGTCTCCAACAAGAAGGGCACCCAGCTGCTCGACAAATCCGGCTCGGCAACCGCGATCGATCGGTCGAACAAAGCGCCGAGCAGTCCCTGGGAACTTTCCGTCGAGAAAATCACGAAGGTGTTCGCACGCGCATTCGGGGCGCGTCCGGGCAAATTCATCAAGTACACCATCTACTTCAAGACCGGCGAGACGAAGGTCGATCCGAAGTCGAAGGTGGAGTTTGACGCGATGCTCGCCGAGGCCCGCCGCCGCCCCGGCGTCGACGCGACCGTGGCCGGGCACGCCGATCGAACCGACAACGACAGGTTCAATATCGCGCTGTCGCTGCTGCGCGCGTATGCGATCCGCGACGCACTCGTGAAGGCCGGAATTCCAATCGAACGCATCGAGGTCGATGCCTACGGCGAAACGCTGCCCGCCGTGCCGACGCCCGATAATGTGCCGGAGATCCACAACCGGCGCGTCGAAGTCACGATCCGCTGATCCCAGTCGGTTCTCTACTTTTCGGTAAAGACCACGTTGGCGCCGGTTTCGCCGCGACGAAGGCGCGCGAGGTGGAACGCCGCGAGCCCGTCGTCGGGCCACCTGGCGACGACGCCGGCGAACGCGTCGAGAGCCGACGGATCTTCGGCGGCCATCTTCTCGAACGCCGCCAGATAGGCCGCCATCGACGCAGTCCGCGGATCGCTCGGTGACACCGCCTCGAACACTTCGACGCCTAGCGTCTTGCCCTTGAGCTGAATCGAGCCGGCCGGCCGGCCGGTGAAATTGGGGCAGCGGCTTACCGTCGCACCACTGACGCAGATGCGCGTACCGAGCTGGCGGTTGGCGGTTTCGAGTCTCGCGGCCGTGTTGATCGGATCGCCGAGCGGCCGGTAGTCGAAATGCGAGCTGCCGCCGAAGTTGCCGACGACGACTTCGCCCGTGTGCACGCCGATGCGCGTCATGCCGAACGGGATGTCCTGCCTGGTGCAGCTCATCGAATACTCGTGCGCGAACTTATCCATCGCGAGCGCACAGCGCACCGCGCGCTCCGGATGATCGGGCTGCGTCACCGGCGCGGAAAAAAGCACCGCGACGGCGTCGCCGACGATGCGATCCAGCGTGCCGTCGTGCTCGAACGCGATGCTGACCATGCCTTCGAGATAATTGTTGATGATCTCGGTCAGCTCCTGCGGATTCGCGATGCCCTCGACGAGCGTCGTGAAGCCGGCGACGTCGGTGAGTACGAACGAGCACTCCCTGCGTTCGCCGCCGAGCCTGAGCTCGCCGGGATTCTGGATCAGGTGCTCGACCAGGTTGGGAGAAAGATAGTTGGCGAACACGCCGCGGATCCACTGCCCTTCGCTCTCGGTCGCGAGCTGTCGTGGAACCGTGTACGCGACGAACGTCGCCAGCAGCACGAGGCTCGCCAGCAGCGGATCGGCAAGGACGAGCTCGGTGCGCCACGCGTAGATCGCGCCCGCCGTCATCAGGATCATCAGCACGGCGGTCGCGATCGCGGCCGGCATCACGCGGCGGCGGGATCCGAAGCCGAGCATGATCAGCCACGCGACAACCATCACGCACGATTCGAGGCCCTTGACCCATTTCGGACGCGTCGCAAAGACACCGAGCATCGCCTGTTCGGTCAGCTGCGCATGGATCTCGACTCCCGGGATCTTCTTGCCGAGGGGACCGAAGCGCAGATCCATCAGACCGGTCGCCGACGTGCCGACGTAAACGATGCTGCCCTTCGGAATCAGGCCTGCGGCCTCACCGAGCATGACTTTCCACGCCGGGACGTATCGCTCGGCGACCGGCGTCGTCAGGTATACGAGAACGTCGCCCGACGTGTCGGTCGGTATCGTGTAGTTCGCGATTCGCACGGACGTCAGTCCGGCGACGCCTGGAAGGACAGGTTCCTCGTACGTCGTCAGCGCGTAGTTGGCGGTGCCGGTCGACACCCGCAGCGCTTCGGAGTCGAGACTCGGATAGAGCTCGTCGCCGTGCCGCACGAACAGCGGGACGCGACGGACCACGCCGTCCTGGTCGGGAGCGAAGTTGATCGCGCCGTTGCCGCTCGCCGCCTCTTGCAGAATCGGCAGCGAGACGACTGTGCCCTGCGCATGAATCGCGGCAATCGGGCTCGGATCGCCTTTGCGGATATAGCGGCCTTTCTGGATCGGGGCCGAGCCGCCGGGCTCGTCGATCAGCGAGAATCCGACGACGACGTTTCCGCGGCGCAGCTCTTCGGCCAGAGCGGCATCGTGATCCGGAAGCTTGTCGAGCACGGAAGCGACATCGGGCTTGTCTTTCCATTCGGCGGCCAGCCACGACGGAGACGTCCGGTCCGGCTCGGCGAACAGCACGTCGAAGACGATCGCCGACGCACCGAGGTCGCGCAGTTTCGAAACCAGCTGCGCGACCTTGTCGCGCGGCCACGGCCACTGTCCGAGCTTGGCGAGGCTCGCTTCGTCGACGTCGACGATGCGCACCGGCACCGGCTGGTATGCGCGCGGCTGCGTGCGCTGGTACGCGTCGAAGACCACGTTGTGCAGGTTCGGGACCGGCCACGGCTCGCTGCGGTCGGCCCACAGGCCGAGCACCACGACCGCCGCCGACAGCACGATGCTGATGAAGCGCAGCCTTGCCGGAGTAAGGCCACCCTGCGCTCCAGCGGTGTTCGCGTTGTCGGCGCTCGCCATGGCGCGCCTACTCGACCGACAGTGTCAGGAAGTGTGCGTTCAGGCCGTCGTTCCGGTCGTCGAACAGGCCCGCGTGCGACAGGTGACGGAACCGGTATCCGATCGACCAGCGGTGCGCGCTTCCGAACGTGACGCCGATGCCGGCGTTGTCGCTGAACTCGACTGGCGAGCCGAGCCCGTAGTTGTGCAGCGTGATGTAGGCGAGGCCGATGCCGCCTTCGAAATACGGGACGACGTTCTCCCAACCGAGCGGTGCGAGCCGCACGTACGGCACCACCGAGGTTTCGAACGCGGTCGCATCCCCGAACAAGCCGCCGACGAGCGGCTCGACCGCCCATGAGAAATCGATGTGCCCCCGGGCCAGAAAGTCATCGATGCAATCGGCGCCGTCGAAGCGCCAGCGCCAGCCGACCGATGCAAGCACCAGATCACTCGGATCGTGGGCTCCGTCCGCATCGCCGGAATATCCGAGGATCGCGGCCGGACCGCTGCCGATCGGACCGGCCACGGCGGGCGGCGACAGCGCAACCAGAGCGATCCATGCGAGAGCGAGAGAAGCGAAACGTGCCAACGATCGCGTGCTTAGCGGTCGGACGGCCGACTCGCAAATCCGTCCGTGCTCGGTTACGTTTGCGGCGCTCGCCATGCAGCGCAGAACGTCGTGACTGGAACCGGATCGGACCGAGGTGACGCCTCATTCTTCGCTCGACCTGCCCGCCTCGCACGAACGCGGATGGTCGTCCTCTTCGCGGCGATTGCGATCGCGGCGTCCGCCGCCGCCGGATCGGAGCCACAGGCTCCGGGCGCGAAAGCCGCCGAGGCCGCGGCGCCTGCATCCGACGCACCGCAGCTCCGGTTCGAGCCTTTCCAGGACGACGCATTCATTGCGGCCCGCAAGAGCGGCGCCCCCGTCGTGCTCTATTTCGAAGCCGACTGGTGTGCGCCGTGCAGGGAAATGCACGCGCGAACCTTCCCGGCGCCGCAGGTGCTGTCGGCGTCGTCGGGCATCCGGTTCTTCCGCGTCGACATGACCAAGCCGAACCGTTATCTCGCTCTCGTCCAGGAGAGCTTTCAGATCCTCGGTGAGCCGACCGTGGTCATCTTCGGTCCGGACGGAAAGGAACGATCGCGCCGTTTCGGATTCGTTCCGCCCGACGACTTCGCGAAGATGCTGAGCGAGAGCCGGACACCGCCGCCTGGCACGTGAGCGAACCCGATGTCTTCCGTCGAACCTGCCGTCAAGAATTCCTCCGTCACGCTCGCGTTCTCCGAGCTCGAGCTTCCCGATCCGGTGCGTCGCGGCATCGAGGATGCCGGCTTCACCTGGTGCACGCCGATCCAGTCCGAAACGCTTCCGACCGCGATCACGGGACGCGACATCGCCGGTCAGGCGCAGACGGGAACCGGCAAGACCGCCGCTTTCCTGATCGCGGTCTTCACGCTGCTTCTGAACAAGCCGCGCCGGCATGAGGGCAAGGGCTCGTGCCCGCGCGCGCTCATCATCGCGCCGACGCGCGAGCTGGCGATGCAGATCTACGAGGAAGGGCTGCTGCTCGGAAAGCACACCGGGCTGGTGCTGCACGCGGTCTACGGCGGCGTGGACTACATCCGGCAGCTCGACCGCCTTGCCGCCGGCGTCGACGTGCTGATCGGAACGCCGGGACGCCTGATCGACTACTTCAAGCAGAAGGTCTTCACGCTTCGCGATACCGAGGTTCTCGTCGTCGACGAAGCCGACCGCATGTTCGACATGGGGTTCGTCGACGATCTTCGCTACCTCGTCACCAAGATGCCGCCGTCGACCGAGCGCGTGTCGTTCATGTATTCGGCGACGCTGTCGTACCGCGTCCTCGAGCTTGCCTACGAGTACATGCACGACGTGCATCGCGTTGCGATCGACGAAGAGCAGGTTACCGCCGAGCGCGTCGAACAGCTCGTCTACCACGTCGGCGTCGACGAGAAGCTGCCGGTGATGCTGAACGTGCTCGCGCAGGAAAATCCGGCTCGCGCGCTCGTGTTCGTCAACACGCGGCGCGGCGTCCATTTCGTGGCCGAGCGCCTCGAGCGCTTCGGCTATCCGGTCGGCGTGCTGGTCGGCGACGTCGACCAGAAGAAGCGCATCCGCACGCTGCGCGATTTCAAGGACGGAAAGATCAGCATCCTCGTCGCGACCGACGTCGCATCGCGCGGCCTGCACATCGAAGCCGTCACGCATGTGTTCAACTACGACCTGCCGCAGGATCCCGAAGACTACGTGCACCGCATCGGCCGTACGGCCAGGGCGGGCGCGTCGGGCAAGGCGTTCTCGCTTGCCTGCGAGCATCACGTCTATTCGCTCGAGGCCATCGAGGAGTTCGTCGGCATCTCCATCCCGCATGCTTTTCCGGCTGCCGAGCTCGTGCGCATGCCGCGGCCGCCGGCGCGAGTCGTCCGCGAGGCCGTGCGCGAAGACACCGAATCCGCAGAAACGCCGCCCGGGCCGGCACGAACCGGAGACGACGGCGCTCCGCGCAAGCGTCGCTCGCGCTCGCGCCGCAAGGGTTCCGTAGAACGTACCGAAGAAGGTGCATCGCATTCCGCGCCCGCTCCAGCCGTCGTTTCCGGCGAGCAGCCGGCGGAAGCCGGCGATGCACCGCCAAAGAAGAAACGCCGCCGTCGCCGGCGCCGGCGCAGCAGCGCCGAGGTCGACGCCGCGCCGGGCAGCGAGCGCGGCGAATCGTCCTGAGCGCTGCAGTGTTCTCGCACTCTTCGCACGATCCGCACCACGTCGATGCTGCCTCCGCGGCGCCGCGCAGCCGGATCGAGCGGTTTTCCGTCGACCATGAGCTTCGCGAGCGGCTTCGTCCGCTCGCCAGGTTTCTCTTCCATCGCTGGTGGCGAGTGGCCGTGCGCGGGCTTGCGAACGTCCCGCGGCGCGGGCCTGCGATTCTCGTCGGCAACCACTCGGGCGCGATTCCGGTCGATGCGCTGATGCTGGCGTACGCGCTGGACCACGATCACGACCACAGTCCGCGCCGCGTGGCGCGCGTCCTGTACGACCGCTTCATCGACGGGATTCCGGCGCTCGCCGAGCTGTACAAGCGATGCGGCGGAGTGCCCGCGCGCTACGCGACCGCCGATGCGCTTCTCGGCCGCGGCGAAGTGGTCGTGATTTTTCCCGAAGGGGTCGGCGGCGTCGCGAAGCTGTTCGACGAGCGCTACCAACTGCAGCGTTTTTCGACATCCGCCGCGCGTCTTGCATGGAAGCACCGCGCGCCGGTGATTCCGTTTGCAGTGATCGGGGCCGAGGAAGCCTACCCGGTGATCGGTCGCAGCGAAGAGGCCGGCGCACGCCTCGGCGCGCCGTACCTTCCGATCACTCCGTTCTTTCCGCTGCTCGGGCCCGTCGGCGTGATGCCGCTGCCAAGCAAATGGACGATCGCGTTCGGAGCGCCGATCCGGCTGCATCGCGAAAAGCGGTTCGTCGCGCGGCAGGACTACGAAGCGATGACCGAGCGGCTGCGCCGCAGCGTTGGCGCGCTGATCGAGCGCGCACTCTGCGAGCGCGAGTCGGTGTTTCTCGGATAGATGGAAAGGCGCCGGTGGCGATCACGCTCTACAGCCTTCCGTGTTGTCCATACAGCCGCGCACTGCGCGAGCGTCTCGTCGCACGCGGCTCGCCTTTCACCGAGATCGATCTCGCGGCGCGGCCCGAGTGCGTGCCGGAGCTCGTCAAGCTTACACGGCGGCGACGCATCGTGCCGGTCCTGGTCGACGGTTCTCGCATAGAGATTGCACCGGACGGCGGAACCGAATTCTGATCTCGCCCGGTGAACGAGCGAGGGTGGTCGATGTCGCTTCGCGGGCATCAAAAAAGACTGGTCACGCGGCGTTTGAGCGTGTATGGTCCCGCCTCGTGGAGGAAAAGCGCCTCTACTTGCGCCTCGGCGATCGTGTCTATTCCGACTCTCACGAAGAGTGGGGCACCGGCGCTGTCGTCGAAGAAATGACGTCCACGATCGTCGGTGGCACGTGCCTCGTACGTGTCCTGTTCGAGGACGGACACCAGCGCACGTTCCACAACGATCTCGATCACGAGATGTGCTGTTATTTTCTCGGCGTGCGTCGCGAGCTGTCGTTCGACTGGGATCGGATGCAGCGCGTAAGATCCGGACCGGGTTCGCGCCGCCGAGTTTCGTCGCGCTGACGGCGCGCCGTCTCAACCTCTTCGATCGGGCTCCTGGCTTCCGGGCGGAAGCGGCCTGCCCTTCGCATCGGTGCGCTGGATGCGCAGCATCTCGAGCGTCTGGAGCGTGTCGGGGTGAACCCATCCGACGCCGCGCGCACACGGCCGGGGCTGCCCCTCTTCGGGAACGAACGTCGGGCCCGGCTTGTGAAAATTCACCTGCAGTCGTTTTGCCATGTCGGAAGATTTAGCGCGCGCAGGCGCGCGATTCCACCTCATTGCGGCTCGTCTCGCGCCGGCTCCCCGGCAGCGCCGTGCGCCCGCTTGACGCGTCCCCGGAGCGGCCCAATCTGAAACCCGGTGATCCGTGTGAAAGCCGCGCGCACCAGCCAGCAGTCCCGGACGGTTTCCCGCGCACCGGTCCCGCCGCGGCCGACGCTTGCGTCGCTTCGCAAGGCCGCTGCCGGCTGCAAGGCCTGCGACCTGTGGAAGATCGGCACCCAGACCGTTTTCGGTGAAGGCAAAAAAGGCGCCCGCCTGCTGATGATCGGCGAGCAGCCCGGCAACGACGAGGATCTCGCCGGTGCGCCGTTCGTCGGTCCGGCGGGACGAATGCTCGATCGTGCGCTCGCGGCTGCGGGAATCGAGCGCGATGACGCCTACGTGACCAACGTCGTGAAGCACTTCAAGTGGGAGCCGCGCGGCAAGAGACGGATCCACAAGAAGCCGAACGCGATGGAAATCGTCGCCTGCCGGCCGTGGCTCGAAGCGGAAATCGCCGTCGTTCGTCCCGAGCTGCTCGTGTGCCTCGGGGCAACGGCAGCGCAGGCGCTTTTCGGCAAATCGTTTCGCGTGACCGAGCAGCGCGGACGGATCCTGGAGTCGCCGTTCGGTGTTCCTGCCATGGCAACGGTGCATCCTTCGTCGCTGCTGCGGGCGCCGGACGACGAGACACGTCGGCGCGAAACCGAGCTGTTCGTCGCCGATCTGCGCGTGGCGCGAAAGCACCTCGGCTGACACCGCAACGCGCGGCCCTTCGGCGTCCTGAGACGGAAACGTCCTCGCTGCCGAGGCGCTGCAGGTTGCCCGGTGCGAACCCTGTTGATAACTACGCCGCTTTCGCGAAACCGAAATGGACTACAAACACACGCTGCAACTGCCCGCAACGGCCTTCCCGATGCGCGCGAACCTGCCCGAGCGCGAACCGGCGATGCTCGAGACGTGGGAACGCGACTCGATCTACGAGCGGATGCTCCAGCGGCGAAGCGCTTCGCCGATGTTCCTGCTCCACGACGGTCCGCCGTACGCGAACGGCAACATCCACATCGGCCACGCGCTCAACAAGATCCTCAAGGACATCATCGTCAAGTACAAGACGCTGGCCGGGTTTCGCGCGCCGTACCGGCCGGGCTGGGACACGCACGGTCTGCCGATCGAGCTCGAAGTCGAGAAGAAGGTCGGACGCAAGGCGCGCGCCGAGATGAGCATCGTCGAGGTGCGGCGCCTCTGCCGCGACTACGCGGACCGATTCGTCGATATCCAGGGCCGCGATTTCCGCCGGCTCGGCGTGTTCGGCGAATGGAACCGTCCATATCTGACGAAGGACTTCGATTACGAAGCGCGCGAGATCCGCGAGCTCGCGACCATTCTCGAAAGCGGTGGAGTCTTTCGCAGCCGCAAGCCCGTCCACTGGTGCGCGTCGTGCCGTACCGCGCTCGCCGAGGCCGAGGTCGACTACGAGACCAAGAAGTCGACGTCCGTGTTCGTGGCGTTCGAAATCGAGGCCAAGGGACCGCTGGCTCCGTTCGCCGACCGGCGGCCGGCAATCGCGATCTGGACGACCACGCCGTGGACGCTTCCGGCCAACCTTGCGGTCGCGGTGGGCCCCGACTTTTCGTATTCGCTCGTGGAATCGGGCGAACGCACGCTCGTCGTCGCGACCGATCTTCGCGAGAGTCTGGCGCGGCATTTTCCGATCGGTGCCACGCTCGCGACGTTCCAGGGTCGTGAGCTCGAAGGCCTCAAGGCGCGCCATCCGTGGATCGCCCGCGACTCGCTCGTGATCACCGGCGATCACGTCGCGCTCGATGCCGGAACCGGTGCAGTGCACACCGCGCCCGGTCACGGACACGACGACTACGTGGTCGGGCGCAAATACGGGCTCGAAGCCTACGCGCCGGTCGACGCCGGCGGATGCTTCACTGCCGAAGTGCCCGAATTCCAGGGCCAGTTCGTCTTCGCCGCCGACAAGGGCGTGATCGACCTGCTCGCGGCGCGCGGCATGCTGCTCGCGGAAGAAGAAATCGAGCACAGCTATCCGCACTGCTGGCGGTGCAAGAAGGCGATCATCTTCCGTGCGACCGACCAGTGGTTCCTGTCGATGGAAGACGGCGACCTTCGCAAGCGAACGCTTGCGGCGATCGACCGTGTCACGTGGATTCCGTCGTGGGGCCGCGAGCGCATCTATGGAATGATCTCCGGCCGCCCGGACTGGTGCCTCTCGCGCCAGCGCGCGTGGGGTGTGCCGATCGTCGCGGTGCACTGCCGCAAATGTGCGACCGTGACCGCAACCGCCGAGCTCGCGCGCAGCGCCGCCGACATCTTCGAGCGCGAAGGATCGGATTCGTGGTTCGCTCGTCCGGTGGAGGATTTTCTTCCCGCGGGGTTCCGCTGCCCGTCGTGCGGAGGAGGAGAGTTCGATCGCGAGACCGACATCCTGGACGTATGGTTCGATTCCGGTGTCAGCTTCTCGACCGTCGTCGAAGCCGACTTCGGAGACGGCACCGTCGCCGATCTCTACCTCGAAGGCAGCGACCAGCATCGTGGCTGGTTCCATTCGGCGCTGCTCACATCCGTGGCCACGCGCGACCGCGCGCCGTACAGGTCGGTGCTCACGCACGGCTTCGTGCTCGACGGCGACGGGCGCAAGCAGTCCAAATCGCTCGGCAACACGATTGCCCCGCAGGACATCCTGAAGACCTACGGCGCCGACATTCTCCGCCTGTGGGTCGCGTCCGAAGACTACAGCGAGGACGTGCGCATCTCCGAAGAGATCCTGAAGCGGCTCGCGGATTCGTATCGCCGCATCCGCAATACCGCGCGCAATCTTCTTGCGAATCTTGCCGACTTCGACCCTGCGACCGACAGCGTCGCGCTCGCCGATCGCAATGAGATCGACCGCTGGATCGACGCGCGGCTCGAGGATTTCCTGACGCGCTGCCGTCGCGCGTACGATGCGTACGAGTTCCACATCGTCTTCCACGCGCTCAACAACTTCTGCAGCGTCGACCTGAGCTCGCTGTATTTCGACGTCGTCAAGGACCGACTCTACACGAGCGCGCGCGGGTCGCAGGCACGGCGCAGCGCGCAGACCACGATGCACGAGATCCTGCTCGCGCTGGTGCGGATCATCGCACCGATCCTGTGCTTCACGGCCGAGGAGATCTGGCAATCCATGCCTGAGGCGGTGCGGCGGGCGGCCGGAGATGCGAAGAGCGTGTTCCTGACGGATCTTCCTGTGCCGGAACCTGCGCGCCGGGACGACGCGCTGCTGGCTCGCTGGGAGCGGCTCTGGGAGATTCGCGGAGTCGTGACCAAGGCGCTCGAGGAGCGGCGCCGCGAAGGCTCGCTCGGGCAGTCCCTCGAAGCGCGCGTTCAGCTGGCGGCTTCCGCGGCCGACGCGCGGGTTCTCGAATCCATCGGCAATCGCGCGCTGTGTGAGATGTTCATCGTCTCGCAGGTCGGCGTCGAGGCGGGCAACGGCGATCTTCGCGTCGACGTCGACAAAGCCCTCGGCAGCAAATGCGGTCGCTGCTGGAACTACTCGGAAGCGGTCGGAACGTTCCCCGACCACAGCGATCTCTGCGAGCGTTGCCATCCGGTGGTAACGGCCCTGTGAGCGTTCGCGTCTCGGCGCTCCTCGCCCTGCTGATCATAGCGCTCGACCAGTACACCAAATCGCTCATCTCGAGCAGCTGGCGGATCGGAGAGTCGCATCCGATCGTCCCCGAAATCTTTTCGCTCACGTACGTGCGCAATCGCGGCGGCGCATTCGGACTGATGGCGGATCTTCCGGAGGCCTGGCGCGTCGCATTCTTCGTGATCTTCGCGATTGCAACGGTCTCGGCGCTTCTCTGGATGCTGCGCAGCACGCCGCGCGGCGACGTGCTGCAGCGTTTCGCGCTCACGGCCGTGATCGGCGGCGCGGCGGGCAATCTCTACGATCGCGTGCGCTACGGCGAGGTCGTCGATTTCCTCGACGTGTACTATCGCGACTGGCACTGGCCGGCATTCAACGTCGCCGACAGCTTCATCTCCTGCGGCGTAGTACTGCTGCTGATCGGCTCGTTGCGGCACAGTCGCGACGTCGATCGCGGCACGTAGTCGTCTCGATTGGTGGGCCGGACGTCGATAAGGGCCCATCTGCGGCGTTGGATTCCGGCTACGTTCGGTCGACGTACGGCAAGTACGACTCCCTCTCTACGCCGGAATCCGCCTTGCATCTGGACCCTTCTCGCCGCCCGGCTCGTTTTACGGGCGCTCTCGTCGCTTGATCGAATACAATTGGCATTCGTGCGGTCGAACGGCCCGCAAGTGCCTTCGGCTTTCGCCGGGCATCTGCCTACGGAGGAATTGATGAACAAGTTTGATGTCGGTCTTCGAATGTCTGCGGCGATCCTTGCGGTGAGCTTTGCGGGTTGCGCGTCCGGGCCGATGTCGGCTCGGGAGCAGGGGGCGCTCGGCGGTGCGGCGGTCGGGGCGACGTCCGGTGCGATCATCGGGAGTGCGAGCGGCGATTCGGCGGAAGGCGCGCTGATCGGTGGTGCGCTCGGAGCCATCACCGGTGCGATCGTCGGCGACAGCGTGGACGCGCAGCGCCAGCGGATGCAGCGCGACGAGGCGCTCACGAACGAGCTTCGCGAGCGCAACCTTGACGCGTATCGCACCGATCGCGGCGTGGTCGTCAATATCCCCGACGTGCTGTTCGAGTTCGGCCGCGCCGAGCTTACGCCCGGCGCGTATCGCAAGATCTCGGGCATCGCCGATGTTCTCGCCAGTCCGGGTGTCGCCTGGCGCCGGGTGTCGGTGGAGGGTCATACGGACTCGATCGGATCGACGGAATCCAATCAGCGCCTGTCCGAGCGGCGCGCGGACGCGGTTGCGAATGCGCTCTCCCGCCAGGGCGTTGCGCCTGCGCGCCTGTCGACGCACGGCTTCGGCGAAGCGTATCCGGTTGCCGCCAACGTGCACGGCGACGGCAGCGACAATCCTGCCGGACGCGCGCGCAACCGCCGAGTCGAAGTCGTGATCCTCGACGAACAGGGTGACAGCTCGCGGCCGGGACCGCAGCCGGCGCGCCAGTACGAATCGGCCGATCCGAATGACGAGCCCGGCTACCCGGAGCCTGCGCCCTATCCGTCGAGGCCTGCGGGGCCGCCGCCCGGCTATCCGTCTGCACCTCCGGGCTATCCGCCGGGGCCTCCGCCGCCGTACGGTTACTGAGTCGCAGGACTTCGAAAACAGAAACGGCCCGCTCCTTCGAAAAGGAGCGGGCCGTTTTGTTCGTGGCGATCCGTGACTTGATCAGAACGCTCGGGGGATCCCCTCGCGACGGCTCCCGCTGCTCGCTCAGGGTAGCGAATTGATCAGGTCTGGACCGGCCCCGCGAAGCGACCTTGTTTTCCACCACAGCGTGGCCGCGTGGCTGTTGCCCGAGTCGTGCGCCTGCTTCCAGTTGTACGAGCCGTTGCACGTCGAGCCGTTGCTCACGATGCCGATCTCGCCGAGCGCGACGGCGTGGTCGTCGCCGTCGAAGTATCCGGGATGCTTGCACAAGCCTGCGACGTCGAGGCCCTTGGCCTTGTTGCCCGACGTCAGCGTGTCGTCGATCTCGCCGGTCGCGCACGCGCTTCCCATCGAGAACGTGGGGCTGGTCGTGTTGTACGACAGCGACGAAGTCGAGTTTGATCCGGTGGCCGCAACCCGCGGCGCCGCGACGAACAGCCAGTCGAGAATGCGATTCTTTGCGGCGTCGCGCGCAGCGGCATGGTTCGGGTCGCTGCCGGACGTGATCGTGCTGTGACAGAACGATCCGTACTTCGTTCCATGCGAGACCCGATAGGTCTGGCCCGGCGCCGGAGTCATGTCGAGGCCGACGGCCCACGGACTGCCCTGCGCGTCGTACGGCAGGGATCCATCGCTGTTACCGGTCCACAGCGACGGCGAGCAGCTCGCCCACCCCGTCAGCATCATTGCGCGCTTGTTGTTGGAGACCCAGTCGGCGGCCGAAAAGCCGCTGATGCGCCCGGCATACTCGCACCACCCGTTGCCCTGCGCGCACGAGCTTCCGAATCCGGCGATCGCATCGCCGTTCTTGCACGTGGTTTCGAAGCTGAGCGGACCGGCGACGTTGTACTTGCTGGTGCCGAGCGAATCGATCATGCCGTGAACGGTCACGACGCCGGCAATCCGGCTCTGCACGCCCCAGTCCTTTGTGCCGACTCCGCCGGTTCCGTAGTTCGCTGCGACTTCCATCGCGACGCGCCCGCCGGTGCTGTGGCCGATCAGGATGACGTTCTGTGCGGGCGACGGGTAGTAGTAGTTGATCTCCTTCGCGAGCCGGTAGCGCCATTCGTATGCGGTCGTGCACGGATCGCCCTGCGTGGTCGTCGTGCAACCGGGGTCGCCGACTTCCCAGTCGTCCATGTTCAGCGGGTTGGTCGAATCCGAAGGATGATACGGAGAAGGTGTTGCCGTGTAGAGGTTCGCAAAACGGCGATTGACGACGACGGTGTCGCCGGGATGCGCGGTCTGCCAGGCCGAGATCCTGGCCGGCAGGTCGGTGCCGATCGCGGTGTCGAGATCCTTCAGCGATCCGGCGGCATTCTGCCGGTCGGTGGTGCAGCCTTTGACGCCGTGCACGTAGAGCAGGTTGAGCGTGATCGTGCGCGCAGACGCTGTCGTTGCGCCGGCAAGAACGAGAACGGTGGATGCAAGAAGAGCGCGGCGCCAGTCTGTCATGAGAGCCTCCGTGGACGAGAGACGTCCGGCCTGCATAGCAGACGGGCCGTCGGCGAGTCTTTACGGAACTCTTACGCGCGCTCGGAAACCGCAAAGTTCCCGTCCGTTTTGCGGAAATCGCACTCCGGCGCCGCCGGGCGCGGTGCACGCGATTGCGTACGCGCCGCGACCGTCGGCAACGCTCTCGTCAGGTAGCCGTCGATCCGTTGCGATCGCGAAGCAGCGACTCGGATCGCCACCACTTCTCGATGCGTGCCGGTCGTCCGCCGGTTGCGCGCATCACTTCGTCGACGACGTGGTCGGCAACGGGGCTGCCCGAGAGATTGTCGAGCAGCCGCTGCGTGGCAGGGCGATCGAGATCGGTGAGCTCGAAGCGACGATGTCCTTCGCGCTCGCGCATCGCGTCAAGCACCACCGCGAGTTGCGGCGTCATGGCTGACCATCCGACCGCAATCAGGACGGGTGCCGACGCGCAGATCGGCAGCAGCCGGCGCAGCAGCGACAGCGAACCGGTGTCTGCACGTTCGACGTCGTCGAACAGCAGCAGCACCGGCCGGTCGGCGGCCGCCGCCCGCATGGAGATTGCGACCGCTTCGAGGAGCGAGTCATGAAATGCGTCGGTATCGTCGATCGATTCGGGTTCGGCCCATCGTCCGAGAAAAGGAACGATCGAGGCCAGGCTGCCGAGGTGCCGGCCCATCGCGAGCCGCACCGAACGCGAGTCGTAACGCGTGACGTAAGCGGCGACGACCTGCGCCCATAGCGAGTACAGCGAGTTCGTCGCGCCCGGAGCGGGGGCGGCCCGCAGAACTTCCATGCGCCGGCGGCGCGCGTACGTGCCGATTTCCTCGAGGAGCGCGGATTTGCCGACGCCTTCTTCGCCGGTGACTTCGGCCGTGCGCAGGTTGGTCGACGACAGCGCGTCGACGATCGCCTGAAGGTCGCCGAACTCGCGCTCGCGTCCGACAAACGGGTCGCCCGACCATGTGCCCGCTGCGCGCCGGCGCGTTACCTCCACCGGCCCGCTGAAGCGGTAACCACGACGCGCCACCGTAAGGATCATCGGCGGCCCGTCGCGCTCTTCGATGAGACGCCTCGCGCGATGCACGCAGATGCTGAGCGCGCCTTCCTGAACGTCGCGATCGGGCCAGAGCCGGTCGAGCAGCTCGTCTTTCATGACGACCCGGTCCCTGTGCCGGATCAGATAGGACAGCAGATCGAAAACGCGCGGCTCGACGGCAATCGGAATTCCGTCGCGCGAAAGCTCGCAGCGATGATCATCGAGCTCGAGCCCCGCAAAACGTACGCGCATCGTCGTCGGTTACCCTGGCGGGCAGGCGAAGAAGTGAACCCCGCGCCGAGGCAATGCAAGGTCCCGCCGGATGATGGCCGCCTCTACGATTTTTCCGGCAGCAGATCGAGAACCGATTCGGAGGGCCTGCACAGCCTGGTGCCATGCGGCGTCACGACGATCGGACGGTTGAGGAGGATCGGATAGCGCGCGACGAAATCGAGCAGCTCTTCTTCGCTCCACTTCGGGTCATCGAGTGACAGCGCCTGGTATTGGGCTTCCTTGGCTCGAAGCAGCGGCCGGATGCTTCCTCCGGTTGCCGCGGCCAGCTCGCGCAACGTGGCTTTCGACAACGGCTCTTTCAGATACTCGACGATCTCGGGCTCGATGCCGGCGCCGCGCAGCAGGGCCAGCGCATTGCGCGACGTGCTGCATGCGGGATTGTGGTAGATCCTGACGTCCTTCATCTCCCGCGCTCCGTGGCTTCATCGTTGCCGATTCGAAGGCCAACGCAAGGCCTCCCGGCTTTCCCGGACAGCGGCGTTCTATTCGTCGTGTGCATGCAGGTTCCGGCGCCCGGCGCGTGCAGGACAAAAAAGGGAAGCGCGCGTGGAACGCGCGCTTCCCCTTCTTGTGCCGGCAAAGTGCAATCCCTGCTGTTGATCAGTGACCGTTAATCGTCATGTCGACGGTCGCCCCAGCGATGATCGTCGCGATGATCATCGTCGCGGTCATGGTCCCAGCGGTGAGCGTCGCGGTCGTCGTGCCACCGGCGATCGTCGTGGTCGTGGTAGTACACATGGCTGCGATAGACGTGGGGTCCATATCCGTAGCCGCCCCGGTAGTACCCGTAGTACGGGTCCCTGATGATGCAGCCGGACGCGCCAAGCGCCACGAACAGCCCCAGCCCCGCCATCGTTACTTTCGTGCTCGTTTTCATGACCTCACCTCTGGCGGACCGAGCCGCCGGCCAAGAAGACCGGCAGCGGATCCGGCTTGTTCACGAATGCGCCGCGTCAACCGCAGATAGCCGGCAGACAGCCGGCCAATCGGGGTCTTTACAGCGCACGCGGTTTTGAGATTTGTCATGTTATTGCCCCCGCGAGGCTGGTGTTCCACACGTACTGACTGGTAAGTATGTTCACGGCCAAGCTCCTTTGGCCGCAACAAAACAGACCCTTGGAGGAGGGAAAACATGACCAGGCAACTTGCCCTGAGGAAGAGCTTTACGCTCTTCGCGACCGCCGGAGTGATCGTGATGGCTTCCCAGGCCATGGCGAGCACGCTGACGCAGAACGTTTCGTGGACCATCGATCGAAGCGGCACCACCACCAAGTATCGGATCACCGCTTACGGCGATTCGATCTATGCCGGCTACAACGGTTCGACGCTGAACGCGGCAAAGAACGCGGCGACGACGGTCGACGCCGAGTATCTTTCGGCCTTGTGGAACGCAGACATTGAAAACGTTCGTCGCTGCAAGTCGGGCGCAGTGGCTTCGGACATCTACAACAACAAGATCGTCGCCGAGCGTTCGTACATGCAGGCCACGAGCAACCGCGTGACCACGTTCGAGATGTGCGGCAACGACGGTCTTCAGGCGCGCAGCAGCTTCAAGGGACAGACCGGCACGTGCAACTATGGCGTGATGGACACGGCCCTGAACAACTGTACGACCTACCAGCAGAACGCAATGACGTACATCAACGCCAACCAGTACGCCGGTACGAAGCTGAAGGTCATCGCGAATCTTCACTATCCCGGCTACAACGCCGACAACGTGCTGAGCTCGTGCACCGATGCGACCACCGGTGCCAAGGTGAACCTGCGCGACAAGTTCCTTCCGTACATCGCGAAGATGAACTGGAGAGCATGCAATTTCGCGAACACCTACGGCTTCGCATGCGTGGACAATTTCGCCGAATACATGGGCGCCGACTACGACAGCAATGGCGACGGCCTGATCGACTCGGCGGCGCTGAAGTACGTGCCGGGCGAAAGCGAGGCGACCTACGTCACGCGCATCACGTCGACGCTGAAGTCGACGCTGCGTGACTCGAACACGCACTTCGCGACGTCCACGACCAGCTATGACTACATCCAGTCGGACGACACCCATCCCACCTACAACGGCGGGACGGTGACGGCCGGTCTGTTCGGCGGCACGACGGGAACCGGCGCGGCGCGCTACACGTCGTTCACCGGCGGAAAGAACCCGATCTGGAACCAGTACGGTCACGAGCGCTCGGGATGGGCGCTGTCGACCTGGAACCCGGCGACCCCGTAAGAGCCGAGGTCCGAACGAACGACAAAGGCCCCGTCCGGCAATGCCGGGCGGGGCCTTTTTTATGAAGTGCTCGCAGGCTCAGAGGCAATGACGACTGACGACTATAGAGCGCTCGTGGATTGTCCGTCGTCGCGAGAGATTCGCGCCACATGTCAACGTTAGTCCCGTTCGGGGGCGCATTTGCGCGGATCGGGTTTTTGACCGTCTGCTGACGCACTAGACTGGCGCGAATGACGTCGTCCCCCGCAATGCTGGTCATCCGTTTCATGCTTCGCTACCCGTGGCGCGTTGCCGCCGGTCTCGGTCTGGCGGTGGCCGGTTCGCTGCTGGGCTTTGTCTTTCCCGGGATCACACGCTGGTTTCTCGACGACATCATTCCGTCGGGTGATTCGTCGCGTATCGTGCCCGCCGTCCTGCTCGCGCTCGGCGCCATGGCGCTGCGGCAGCTGTTTTACGCACTGAGAACGGTCGCCAACAACGCGTTCGAGCTGCGCATGACGCACGACCTGCGCAGCGGCCTGCACGACAAGATCCAGCACCTGCCGCTGAAGTGGTTCGACCGCCAGACGACCGGCGACATCCTGATGCGGATGTCGAACGACGTGCCGGCCACGCAGCGTGTGATCATCGAGGGAATCGACCAGACCGCTCCGGCGCTGATCCAGATTGCCGTCACGATCGGAGTGATGCTGTGGGTGCATCCGAGCCTGGCGCTGGTCACGATGATCCCGGTGCCGCTGATCGCATCCGGCGGCTGGATCTACAGCCGCTGGGTCCAGCCGCGCGCCAACGAGGCCCGCGATTCGGCAGGCGACCTCAGCGCCCTGCTGCACGACAACATCGCCGGCATCCGCCAGATCAAGAGCTACACGCTGGAGCCGGAAAAGCAGCATGCGTTCGACCAGTCGAGCATGGTCTATCGCAGGCAGCAGACGCGCCTTCAGCGGGCGTGGGCCATCTACGGACCGATGATGGGTTTCTTCGGAGACGCGGGGCTCATCCTTCTGATCGGCTTCGGTTCGTGGTGGTGCATCCAGAAGGACATCTCGGTCGGCCAGCTCGTGCAGTTCCTGATGCTGCTGGCGATGCTTTACGAGCCGATCGGGAGGCTCCACACGCTGATGAGCTCGTTGATGACCGGCCTGATCAGTGCCCCGCGGGTGTTCGAGATCCTCAAGATGGAAGAAAGCGAGGATCTGCAGAGCGGCCGGCAGCTCACGCACGTCGACGGCGCCATCCGCTTCGACGACGTCTGTTTCCAGTACGACGAGCACCGCCTGGTGCTCGATCACGTGTTCATGGACGTACGCCCTCGCCAGACCGTTGCTCTCGTCGGCGCGACCGGTTCGGGAAAGTCGACGATGTTCCAGCTGCTGACGCGGCTCTACGAGCCGACGCACGGCGCAATTCTTCTCGACGGCACGCCGATCGGCGAGTTCAGCAAGGCGAGCCTTCGCGATGCGATCGGCTACGTGTCGCAGGACAGCTACATGTTCAACACGACCGTGCGCGAGAACCTGCTGCTCGGAAAGTTCGATGCCACCGAGGAGGAGCTGTGGGAGGCGCTGCGGCATGCGTCGGCGGATGAATTCGTCGAGCGGCTGGAGGGCGGTCTCGACGCCGAGGTCGGCGAACGCGGCAGTCATCTGAGCGGCGGCGAGCGCCAGCGCCTGTCGATCGCCCGCGCATTCCTGAAGGACGCGCCGATCCTGCTGCTCGACGAAGCCACCAGCGCTGTCGACGCGAAGAGCGAACGCCTCATCCAGTCGGCGCTGCGCAAGCTGCGGCACGACCGCACGTGCCTCATCATCGCGCACCGGCTTTCCACGGTTCGAGATGCCGACCAGATCTACGTGCTGCGCGCGGGAAAGGTCATCAGCCACGGCACCCACGACGAGCTGGTGCGAAGCTGCGATTACTATGCGGAGCTTGCGCGGCTGAGTTTCGGAGCCTCGGCCGCCGAAGAAGCGGCCTAGCCGGACTCAGCGCGTCGAAGCGATATCAGCGCGAAGTCAGCGGCAGTCGCCGATCCTGCGACCTTTGAACGCTCCGGTTACCGGAATCTCGAGCGCACCGAGGGCGACCGTCATCTCGACGGATCCCGCGACGGCGACCGGCGACGAGCGCAGCGAACCGGTTCCCGTCATCGGTCCGGCCGGCGTGTCGCAGCGCATTTTCCATCGGGCCGTAGGACCGTGAATGACCGCGTTCGAGATCCGGCACTGTTGCATCTTTGCGTTGACGCGCTCGGCCGTGATGACGCGGTCGCGAACGCACGTGCGCTCGACCTGGCGAATCGGTTCGCCGCGAAGTGGATCGGGCATCGACCAGGTGACCTCCCACAGCCCGGGCTCTACGGGCAGACCTTCGGCGTGCACCGAGCGCGACGCGGCAACGAGCACGGCCGCCGCGAACAACACGCGCACGAATGACCGCAAATTCCCCGCTGCGAGCACCGCACCGACCAATGACCTGAGCCTCCCCGCCTCCACACGCCGAGGGTACCCGCGCAGGATCCGTGCGTCTACATCGACGCCGACACGAAAAACCGCCGCTGAAAAAAATTCCGTGGTGCGATCTTGACCGGAAATCGGGCTTGCTTAATTTCGCGCGCAAAAAAAGACGCCCGCCCGATCCGGTGCGCCGGCGTCGAGGAGGCCAACTCATGTCCAACCGTTTCATCCGTCCTGCCTTCATCGCCGCAATCGTCGCCGGCGTTTCGGCATCGCTTGCCGTGCCTGCGTGCTTCGCTGCGGACGCTCCGGCGACGGGCAAAAAGGAAGCTGCAGCGGCCGAGGCGCCGCAACGGGCAAAGCTCACGACGCTCAGCTGCACGAACCTCAAGCTGAAGGCTGCGTGGAAGGGAGCCGGAGTTACCGTGGTCGACTACTACGCCGCCGGCACTCCCGTGCTTCAGGTCAGGCAGGATCCTTCGCCGGCCCAGACCAGCACCGAGATCACGTTCGGCAAGGAGTGGGGCGGGCGCACGGTGGACGTGCGGATCTGGGACAAGGACATCAAGCTCCTCGACACCGAATCGGTGGACTGCAAGGCGCCAGCCTGACGGCGCACTCTCACAGCGCGCAAAAGAAACGGCCCGCCTCCTTCCGGAAGCGGGCCGCTTTTTTCTGTCCCGCAGTCGACAGCCGAGAGACTGCCTTCTGAACGTCGCGCTCGCGCGCTCCTACTCAGCAGTCGTAGTACAGCTCGAACTCGTGCGGATGCGGGCGAAGGCGGATCGCGTCGATCTCCTTCTCGCGCTTGTGCTCGATCCACGTCTCGATGAAGTCCTCGCTGAAGACGTCGCCCTTGAGCATGAACGCGTGGTCCTTCTCGAGAGCGGCGAGCGCGTCGGCCAGCGAGCCCGGGACGCTCGGCACGTCCTGCAGCTCGGCCTTCGACAGCGAGTAGATGTCCTTGTCGAGCGCAGCGCCCGGATCGAGCTTGCGCTCGATGCCGTCGAGGCCGGCCATCATCATCGTTGTGAACGCGAGGTAACCGTTGCACGCCGGATCCGGGAAGCGCACTTCGATGCGCTTGGCCTTCGGCGACGGCGAGTACGTCGGGATGCGGACCGATGCCGAACGGTTGCGGCTCGAGTACGCGAGGTTGACCGGAGCTTCGAAGCCCGGAACCAGGCGGTGATACGAGTTCATCGTCGGATTGGTGATCGCACAGATCGCCGGTGCGTGGTGCAGGATCCCGGCGATGTAGTGCAGCGCCATCTGCGACATGCCGCCGTACTTGTCACCGGCGAACAGCGGCTTGCCGTCCTTCCACAGCGACTGGTGGCAGTGCATGCCCGATCCGTTGTCGCCGAACAGCGGCTTCGGCATGAACGTGGCGGTGCGGCCGTGGCGGCGCGCAACGTTCTTGACGATGTACTTGTACCACATCAGCCAGTCGCCCATCTCGACGAGCGGCTGGAAGCGCATGTCGATCTCGGCCTGGCCGGCGGTCGCCACTTCGTGGTGCTGGCGCTCGATGCGGATGCCGACGCTCTCCATGACCTGGCACATCTCGGTGCGGATGTCCTGGAACTGGTCGCTCGGCGCGCAGGGGATGTAGCCTTCCTTCGAGCGGATCTTGTACGCGAGGTTCTGGCCGCCGTCTTCGTCGGTGTTCCAGTTGGCTTCGCACGAATCCACTTCGTAGTAGCCCATGTTCGAGCGCGTCACGAAACGCGCGGAATCGAAAATGAAGAACTCGGGCTCGGGTCCGAAGTAGCAGGTGTCGGCAAGGCCGGTCGAACGGAGGAACTCGACGCCGCGCCGGGCGATGTTGCGAGGATCGCGATCGTAACGCTCACGCGTGAGAGGATCCTCGATGTCGCAGATCAGCGACAGAGTCGGCCTCTCCATGAACGGATCCATGCGGGCCGTGGCCGCGTCGGGGATCACGAGCATGTCGGATGCGTTGATGGCCTTCCATCCGCGAATGGAGGAACCGTCGAAACCGAGGCCTTCTTCGAAAATGGCCTCTTCGAATTCGCTGGTCGGCGTCGTGAAATGCTGCCACGTGCCGAGCATGTCGCAGAACTTGAAGTCCACCATCTCGACCTTGTTGTCTTTGGCGAACTTCATCGCTTCTTTCGCTGCTGTCATTGTAACTCTGGTCCTCCTGACGATTTAAAGGGATTGCGTGCGTGCGGATTGTTCGGACGGCTGCCGGTCGCCTAGAGCGCCGACTCGCCGGTTTCCCCGGTGCGGATGCGAACGACTTCGTCTACCGTCGTGACGAAAATCTTTCCATCGCCGATGCGGCCGGTGCGGGCTGCCGCGGTGATGGCTTCGACGACCGGATCGACCTGGTCGTCCTTGACGATGATCTCGAGCTTGACCTTCGGCAGGAAGTCGACGACGTACTCGGCTCCCCGGTACAGCTCCGTGTGACCGCGCTGCCTACCGAACCCCTTCACCTCGCTGACGGTGATGCCTTGGACGCCGACACCGCTCAGGGCTTCCTTCACCTCGTCGAGCTTGAAGGGCTTGATGATTGCTTCGACCTTTTTCATTTCTTGAACTCCTGACGTTCGAATATGCGGCCGCTGTCGGCTGCCGCGATGCCGAGCCGTAGTCCGTCGCAGATGCCGGTCGGGCCGGGCCGCGGCGCGAAGGCTGGGGTCTGCGCGATTACCGCGTTCTTACGGGGATCGTTGTGCAATTGCGATGCCACTGCCGCGGCGGCAAATCCGAAGCATTCGCAAGCATTTCCGCCCAAGTGGCTGCCACGTTTCCCGGCACTGCCCGCATCTTGTGCATGGGAGCGCGCGCCGAACGGTTCGCGTCCCGCCGGTTTCGCCGCCGCTTCGAGCGCGCGCGAAGCGGGCGCTACGTGGCCAGCCCGGCGGCTTTCCTATGTAGCCAGGCCAGAGGCCTTCAATGTGTCGTATGCCGCATTGATCCGACGCATCCGTTCTTCTGCAACGCGCCGGAATTCTTCGCCGAGATGCGTGACCCGGTCCGGATGATTCTCCTTGGACAGGCGGCGCCATGCCTGCTTGATCTCGATCGCCGATGCACCGGGCGCAAGCCCGAGGACCGACAGGGCTTCGGCGGTGCGGTCGGGCGGCGGCGCTTCGCGGCCGT